>CAZWNI010000068.1:464-7294 GCA_964635385.1 uncultured Oscillospiraceae bacterium | reverse complement strand
TGCCGTCCATGGGTTTTGGACGGCATTTTTCTTCACAAAATCAGCGGAACTTTTTATAAATCTCGGCTTTTTTCGCTGTATGAAAACAAAATAAAAAACTTTTGTAAAAACAGAAAAAACTCTGGCAATTTCTGAAATTTTGTGGTAGACTAATTCTCAGATGCTTTGTACCCAAAGCAGAACTAAAATTGGAGGATGTTGTTCATGGCAAAGATTAAAATGACGGTACTGTACAAAGGGAAAGCCGGAAACGCCAGTGAAATGGCAGAGGCAATCGGCCGCAGCCAGCAGGCAAAGATCGACCAGATCCCTCCGGCGTATAACATGGAAAATCAGAAGTTGGTGGTAGTCTGCGTAGAAGGCGGCAAAAAAGCGGATTCCGATGTGATGAAGTTCATCTCCAATCTGAACCCCAGCCGGGTGAAGAATATGGCTATTGTCTGCATTGGCTCTGAATTTAGCTGTGTTGACGAAATGAAGGCTTCCGCTGAAAAGCTGGGTGTTGTGGTCGGCAACATGAAGCAGGTGGAAATCAAAGGCGGTCTGTTCAAGAAGGGCAAGCTGGAAGATGCACAGAAAACCGAATGTGTGGACTGGGTTGCCAAAATCGTGGACTCCCTGTTGGGCTGATCTCTTTCGGATAAAAAATCAGGTGCTTCTCTGTGATGGGGAAGCACCTTTTCCTTTTCTTCAAATTTACCGGCGGTTGTCGATTGGAGGCATGGGAGCGGTAAAATAGGGGTTGACGTGAACCATGCAGTGTTTGACTTCGGGAAACGCTTGCTCCACTGCATCGTGAACTTTCTGGGCGATGTTGTGACCTTCCAGTAAGGTTAGGTTGGAGGGAGCGGAAATCTCAATGTCCACATAACTGCGGCTGCCGAACTGCCGGGTATGAACCAGATCCACTCGGGCCACTCCTTCCACCTGAGAAGCGGTGTTGAGAATGGCTTCTTCCGTTTCTTTGTCGCAGCTCTGGTCGGTCATTTTGCTGACTGCGTCCATAAACACCTGGTAGGCAGACCGAAGGATAAAGACGCAGATTACCACGCTGGCGATGGAATCGCAGATGGGCCAGCCCAACATGGAACCCAGGATACCGATAAAGCTGCCGATGGAAGATAAGGCGTCGCTGCGATAGTTCCAGGCGTTGGCCATCAGTGCCGAAGAGCGGATGCGCTTGGCGTAAAAGCGGGTGTACCAAAACATTCCTTCCTTGCCTGCAATGGAGATGATGGCTGCGCTCATAGCCAAAAAGCCGGGAACCTCTTTGAAGGCATAGCTGCCGTCAAAGATGGAGTTGATACCGTTCCAACCAATCATAATGCCGGCAAAGGCGATGATAAAGGAGAGGATCAGAGCGGTGACGCACTCAAACCGCTCATGACCGTAGGGGTGGCTGTTGTCTGCCTGCCGGGCTGCCAGCTTCACCCCCACCATGGCGATGATGGTGCTGAATACGTCGCCCAGGGAATCAATGCCGTCGCTGATCAAGGCCTGAGAATGGCCAAACGCACCGGTGAAAAGTTTGAGGATACTGAGGAACAGGTTGCCGAAAATCGTGTTTCGCCCCACCATCATGGCAATCTGCTGGTTGGATTTCTGAGTCTTGCTCATAGGAATTTCCTTTCTGCTGTCTGTTATTCTATTCCTATGCAGATGCCACCGAAGGATTTCTGCCCGGAGACGAAAAAAGCCTCTGCGGGAAAACTGTCCCACAGAGACGAAAGCTCGTTCTGCTGCCGCAGCGGCGGCCCGGCTCCAACTGGCCTGCTCAGTTTGTACTGGTTGCTTTTCAGTAGGCAGTGCAAAGAGATGCCTACATTGTAGCACAACTTGACCGGCTTGACAAGCGCTAAGATTTTTGCTTTTTCTCGAAAAATGCCTGACATCAAAATCCCCGGTGGGAGAACAGCTCTCTGACCGGGGATTTTGCAGTTGATTTTAGTTTTCCGTCAGTTTTTCCAGGGCAGCGATCTGCACGCACAGGCAGAACAGCTCCATAGCCTGTTCCAGTTCAGAAACCGGGGGCATGGTAGGAGCCAGACGAATGTTGGTGTCCTTGGGATCCTTGCCGTAGGGATAGGTGGCCCCGGCGCCGGTGAGCACCACGCCTGCTTCCCTGCACAGGGAAACCACCCGCTTGGCGCAGCCTTCCATCACGTCCACACTGATAAAGTAGCCGCCGTTGGGCTTGTTCCATTGAGCCACGCCTAAGCCGCCCAGACGTTCATCTAACAAGCTCAGCACCTTCTGGAACTTTGGCTCCAGGATAGCCCGGTGCTTTTCCATGTGGGCCTGCAAACCGTCCAAGTCTTTGTAAAACATGACATGGCGCATCTGGTTAATTTTGTCGTAACCGATGGTCTGCACCGAAATCTGCTTTTTGATAAAGTTCAGGTTCGCCTTGCTGCAGGCCATGGCTGCTACGCCGCCTCCTGGAAAGCTGATTTTGGAGGTGGAGGCAAAGGTGATCATCATGTCTTCATGACCGGATTTCCGCAGTTCATTCATCAGGTTCAGCAGATTGTCGGGGTGGTCGGAGAGATGGTGGATGCAGTAGGCGTTGTCCCACATGATTTTGAAATCCGGGGCGGCGGGGTTCAGGGCGGCGAACTTCCGCACTACCTCGTCGGAGTAGGTGATGCCGGTGGGGTTGGAGTACATGGGCACACACCAGATCCCCTTCACCGCCGGATCGTTTTCGCACAACTCTTTTACCATGTCCATGTCCGGTCCGTCCTGGTTCATGGGAATGTTGATCATTTCAAAGCCGAACAGCTCGGTGATGGCAAAGTGCCGGTCGTAGCCGGGAACAGGGCAGAGCCATTTCAGCGTTTCTTCTTTGCACCAGGGGCGGGGAGAGTTGTAAAAGCCGAAGTTCATGGCCCGGGCGATGCAGTCGTACATCAGGCTCAGGCTGGAATTTCCGCCGATGAACACTTCGGTTTCGTGGTTCATGCCGAACAGGTTGCCGAACAGCTTGCGGCATTCGTGGATACCTTCCAGCACACCGTAGTTGCGCAAATCTTCCCCTTTTTCCGCAAGCATCACCGATTGGGAGTTGAGTACGTCCAGGATCGGCATGGTGAGATCCAGCTGATCGGCACCCGGTTTGCCTCTGGACATATCCAGATGCAGTCCCTTGGATTGAAATTCCTGGTAATCTTTTCGCAGTGCGGCCAGTTTCTGGTTCTGCGCCTGTGGGGTTAAGTCTTCAAAACGAATCATCGGGGAATCTCCTCCTTCATTTACACAGAAGTTATTATACTCCCAGACCATTTGTTTTGCAAGTTTCTTTTTTCTTTCCTGCAAAATTTTAGAAGATTTCCTCTGTTTTTTGTGTTTTTAGAAAATATATCAGGAATTTTGCCGTTAAATTTGGCCTGGCAAGTCAAAGGGGCACGGCACCGAAACAGGGCGTCTGCATACACTGTATCAAAGAAGATCACCAAGATTGCGGGGGATAGCAATGGAACTGATGTGGAGCCTGTTGGCGGTGCTGGCTGCGGCGGCGGCATCGGTGGGGGTGGTGTGGCTGTTGGGACGTTGGCTGATGAAGGAGGAATCTGCCCGGCTGCCGGTGCTGATCCCGGTGTGGGGGGACGCCCCGGAGCTTTCCATTCAACTGACCGGGGTATACTGGCGGCAGCCCTTCTGGAAGCTGGAAGAGCCCAACTTTTGGCTGCTGGATCTGGGTCTGACTCCAGCCGGACGGCGGCAGGTATCGCTTTTGACCAAGCAGTGGGGGGAATTGCCCCTTTGCCGCCCGGAGCAGCTTCCCGGACTGCTGGCGGCTTTGGAATTGGAAAAAGGGGAATCTTTTTGAAAAAGCAGGAAGAAAATCCTGCTTTTGCCCCGTCGCAGCCGGGAAACGCAGGAATCGTCTCCCTGGATTGGGGAAAAAAGCCCCGGATTCGCCGGTTTTAGTTGGGCGGATCTGCCGGAATTTTGGGTAACCGGACTTTCTCCCCCCGAAGCGAAGGGACAAACGACACGCCCCGCCTGGATTCTGCCAGAGCTGTTTTGACAATCCCGGCCCCGGTTTCTCTGCTAGACTCAATGCAGCAGGGAAGGAGGGGCCGGGTTTGCTGTATCTGGATGTGCTGGTACTCCTTAACGCCGGGATCGGGGCGGCGTTTTTGCTGGCGGCAGGGAAACTGGCCGGGCGGAACACCTCACGGCTGCGTCTGACCCTCTCCGCTTTGGCGGCGGGTGGATATAGTCTGGTGCTGCTTCTGGCCCTGCCGGGGTGGCTGCTGCTGTTGCTCCAAGTCCCGGTGAGTTTGGGACTGGTGCTGCTCTGCTATGGCTGGGGCGGCAAACGGGAAACCCTGCGGCTGCTGCTGGCTTACTGGGGCGGCAATCTGCTGCTGGGATCGGTGCTGGGCATTTTGAACCAGTGGCTGGCGCCTTTGGGAGCCATCAGCCGTGGCGGAATCTATTATTTTCCGGTGCAGCCTGTGGTGCTGGTGCTGGTAACCATCGGGTGTTACCTGGCGCTGTGGCTGGTGGGGAAATTCCGAAAAAAGCCTGCGAACCGATTGCGGGTTCGGCTGCAAGCCGGACAGGGAGAGGTGGAGTTTACCGCCTTGGTGGACACCGGAAACCGGCTCCGAGATCCCATTACCGGCCGCAGCGTGCTGGTGGTGCAGCAAAAGGTGCTGCAAAACTGTCTGCCCTCCTCCGTGCTGGAGGCCCTCGGTCAAGGCCGCCCGGAGCAGATCCAAAATCCGGACTGGCAGCGGCGCTGCGGGGTGCTTCCCATTCGCACGGCGGGCGGAACCGGCCTGCTGGGTACCTTCCGACCGGAGGGGCTGTGGCTGTTAAGGGAGGGAAAAACAGAACGGATCGGGGCGCTGGTGGCAGTAACGCCCCAACCCTTGGGAGGAAAAGAATACCAAGCGTTAGCCGGGACGGAATTGTGATCCCGCTTCAGTCAGGGGATTTTTCACATCATTTGATGAGTCGCTCATCAGAAAGGGAACGCAATGGAACTTACCATGATGCCGGAAGTGCTGTTTTACATCAATGGGCCGGTTTCTCTCCCTGCTCCCTTGAGCCGGGAAGAGGAAGAGAAGACCTTCGCCCTGTTGCAGCAGCGTCCGGAAACCGCCCGGGAGCGGCTGATTACCCATAATCTCCGGCTGGTGGTGTACATCGCCAAAAAATTTGACTCCACCGGCATCAACCTGGAAGACTTGATTTCCATTGGAGCCATTGGGCTGATTAAGGCGGTGAACACCTTTTCTCCGGAAAAGAAGATCAAGCTGGCCACCTACGCTTCCCGCTGCATTGAAAATGAAATTTTAATGTTTTTGCGGAAAGCATCTTCCAGCCGGGGGGAACTTTCGATTGACGAACCCTTGAAGATGGACTGGGACGGCAACGAACTGTTGCTGCGGGACGTACTGGGAACCGATCCGGACACCGTCCACCGGGACCTGGAGTGGGAAGCGGAAAAGCAGCAGCTTCGCCGGTGCATCGGGGGCCTGAATCCCCGGGAACGGAAAATCATCTGCCTGCGGTTTGGCTTGGAAGGAGGGGAGGAGATGACCCAAAAGCAGGTGGCGGATGAAATCGGCATCAGCCAAAGTTACATCAGCCGTCTGGAAAAGCGGATCATGAAAAAGCTGAAAACTGCCATGGAGCAGTAAAAAACCCCGCCGTGTGCGGCAGGGAGAACCGGTTATCTGCCGCCGGTGGGGACAGGTTCCTTATAAGTAATGGTAAACTTGGATTCCGCCGCTGTTTTGAAGGCGAGGAAATTGTCCGTGTCATCGTAACATTGGTAAACCACTTCAATGGGTTTGGAATAGTCCATCATCAAAGAACCCATCAAGGATTTGGCGTCGGTAATCGTATGTCCGCTGAGCAGATCAATGGCATCGTCAAATTGGTTGCAAAACCGGCAGAAGTCCTGAATTTCTTCCGGGGAGTGCAAAGTGACGAACATTTTAGGTTGCATAGTTGCTTCCTCCATTTTTTTTGTATTATACGACGATTTTTTTGAAAAAGCAAGCCCAAAATTAAAAAGAAGGGACAGGAACCGAATGTGGGTCCCGTCCCTTCCTCAGAAGCAATTATTTCAGATTGTTTTCATACTGTTCGATCATTTTCTTGACCATCTGGCCGCCTACGCTGCCGGCTTCCCGGGAGGTGAGGTCGCCATTGTAGCCCTGCTTCAGGTTTACCCCAACTTCGTTGGCAGCTTCCATCTTAAACTTATTCATCGCTTCCCGTGCGGAGGGGACCACCAGATTGTTGGAACTCTTCGTGTTGCTCATGTGAATGAACTCCTTTCAAAATGTTTGAATGGAACCGTCCTGTGGCTGCGTTTGCAGTAGTATTGTGAGCGGACACGGTTAAAATATCAGAGACAACTTTAGCCAGTTATTTGATTTGTTTTTGGGTATCTTGGCTTTGTTTGGATTGATTGCCTGCCATAGCCGGCCAGTTTTTTGGAGAGAACACCAAAAAATCCCCGCTTTGGAAAAGAGCAGGGATTTTTGTTTGCTTATTTTTAACCGATTCGGCGGATATTGGGGCGGTAATCCAGGATTTTTTCAATTTCCGCCAAAGCGTCTTCCGGGATCACAAAACCGCTGGCTGCCAGGTTCTTTTCCAGTTGTTCCGGACGGCTGGCTCCGGTAATGACGCTGGTGACGCATTTTTTTCGCAAAATCCAGCTCAGTGCCAGCACAGCCAGGCTCACCCCTAACTCTTCCGCCACCTCCAGCAGACGCTCCACTTTGTCCAGGTTTTCTTCGGTGAGCAGGTTGTTGATTTGCTTGTCCGCCTGATGGGTGGCCCGGCTCCCTTCCGGGATG
>CAZWNI010000068.1:0-454 GCA_964635385.1 uncultured Oscillospiraceae bacterium | reverse complement strand
CCTTTGCGGTACTTGCCGGTGAGCAGACCCTGGCTCAAGGGAGAAAAGCAGGTGATGCCCACGCCGCTTTTTTCGCACAGTCCCATGATTTCGTCCTCAATGAACCGGTCCATCATGTGATACTGGGGCTGGATCACAGCCAATGGACGGAGCTTGTAGTATTCCACCACGCCCAGTGCCTCGGCGATCTGGGCGGGGGTCCACTCGCTGACCCCGTAATACAAGATTTTACCTGCCTGCACCATATCGTCCAAGGTGCGGATAGTTTCTTCAATGGGGGTGTCCGGGTCGGGGCGGTGGCAGAAGTACAGATCCAGGTAGTCCAACCCCATGTTTTTCAGGGATTGGTCCAGCTGCTCCACGATGTGCTTCCGGGATAGGCCGCCGTCGTTGGGGCCGGGTCCCATGGGGAAGAACACCTTACTGGATACCACATAGGAGTGTCGGGGATACT
>CAZWNI010000067.1:0-7321 GCA_964635385.1 uncultured Oscillospiraceae bacterium | reverse complement strand
TATACTGTTTTCAAAAAGAAAACAGGAGGCGTTTTATGGCAATTCTGACCCGCTCTCATACCAAGCTGAAAAGCATGGTTTTTGTGGCCCTGATGGCCGCTTTTCTCTGCATTTTTTCCCCTATCTCCATTCCACTGCCCTTGGTGCCCATCACCCTGCAAACCTTCGCCGTATTTGCAGCCAGCGCACTGCTGGGCTGGAAAAAGGGGACGCTGGCGGTTCTCGTCTACCTGCTGTTAGGATTGATCGGCCTTCCGGTATTTTCCGGTTGGACCGGCGGCTTTTCCAGCTTTGCCACGCCCAGCGGCGGCTATATCATCGGTTTTCTCTTTACCGCTTTGGTGACCGGTTTCCTCATTGACCGTTTTCCCAACCGCCTTTGGATATACCCAGTGGCCATGACAGCGGGACTGGCAGTCTGCTACCTGTTCGGGACCCTTTGGTTTTTGATTTACATGAATGTTTGGATGTCCACCCCCTATACTCTGTGGCAGGCGCTTTTGGTTTGCATCATTCCCTTTTTGGTGGGGGACGCCTTAAAAATCGGGGCGGCAACGGCGCTGTGCTATCCTCTGCGCCGGCGGTTGGCTCGCAGCGGCATTCTGCAAGAAGGGAGTCCAAAACGATGATCCGTCTTCGCCCCCATCATGCCCTTTGCCTTCAAACCTATGTGGGGAAGGGATACAGCAGTGCTTTTGCGGAAAATATGACCAGGATCAGCCAGGCATTGAACCAGCGCCCGACTCAAATGGTGCGTTTCACCCTGGGCGCCGATGAAATCTGCGCCGCCTGCCCTAATTTGAAACAGGGGGTGTGCAGCAAGGAGGACTCCTGCGCCGAACTGGACCGTTTGGCTTGGGACGCCATGGCGTTGGGCTGCGGAGAGGTGTTGCGCTGGGCGGAAGCTACCCAACTGATCCGGCAAAACCTGTTGGAAACGGGGAAGTACCATGCCCTCTGCGACGGCTGCACCTGGGAAGAAGTCTGCACCGCCCAGCGGGAGAGCCGGTAGGATCGCCGTTGTTACGATGGTTAAGAAACATCGCCTGTTCTGGATTTTGAAGCAGAACAGGCGATGTCTTTTCCAAATTATGGCTAGTTTCGGACCAGCCGCCTCTTTTCGGGTGGGCTTGCCGTCCGGGTCGATGCCCCGGCGGTTGAGTTTGTCGATGATGGTTTATGCACGGCGGTCTTCCACCAGAATCAATCCGCCTTTCCGGGCAAACCCGGTATCCCAAAGGCGGGCAAAATCCAGCCACACTCCTTCGCCGTAGGTGGCTGCCAGGATTTGGAACCGTCCCGTTTCTACCCGGCAACCCACAATCAAAAACCAGTGCCAGACAAAATCGGCAAAGTCTTTGTTTTTGTGATTGAGTACCAGGCAGGGCAGGGGGAACCCGTCCTGCAGCCGGTCCAGAATGTTTTGTTTTGCTTCTTCCGCCGGGCGGTCACCGTAACAGGGAGAGAGACAGAGAGACGGGTAGGGGACAGCGTCCAAATATTGCTCAAAACCGTCTAAAAACAGCTTTAGGGTGTCTACGCCGGTGATTCTTGGGTGAAGGTACGGTTTCATGATTCCGGAAAATTTCCGGTAGACCTGTTTGGTTAAATCTTCTCCGGCAAAAGGGAAGAGGGAGGCGCACCCCTTTTGAATGCTGAGGTAAATACACAGGTCACAGGCCGTCAAAGCGGCGCAGCCTCCCATACGCATTTGAGGGTCCAGCATCCAGGACTGGCTGCCGCCGAAACAGTTCTCAATCGAAAAATAGGGCAGACAAATTTCCTGCAAAAAGGTTCCCTCCTTAGATTTCTTTTCCTTCCGGCACAAGCTGCACGCTGATTTCCCCGGAAGACAGCGTCAGCTTTACACCGTGTTCCTCCACCACCAGATTTCCGGTTTGGTTGATGTCCACCGCTTTGGCCAGGTGTTCTTTTCCCTGCATCTGAAAGCGCACTGTTTTTCCCAGAACAAGACACCGGCTTTTGTATTCCTCCATCAGGGAAACCGGTTCTACCGGTTCCGTCAGGGCAAAAAGATGGGACAGTACCCGCCCCGCCAGCCTGGAACGCAAGCCGGGAGCCAGAAACACGCTTCCTGCCTTTTGCTGTAATTCTTCCGGGAATTCCAGGGTAGACACATTGATCCCGATTCCCACCACGGCGGATTCCAGCACCCCGGTCTCCCAATGGCTGCTGCCTTCAGTGAGGATGCCGCAAACCTTTTTTCCGCCGATATAAATGTCATTGACCCACTTGATGCCGGCCTGCTTTACACCCAGCTCCTCCAGTCCCCGGCAAACGGCATTGGCAGCGGCTACGGTCAGACAGCCTGCCTGCTCCAGCGGAAGGTTTGGCTTTAAAATTGCACTGAAATACAGTCCAGTGGAAGCGGGGGAATAAAAGGAACGTCCCAGCCGTCCTCGGCCCTGGGTCTGTTCCTCGCTGAGAATGACGGTGCGGTGCTGAGCTTGCTCCAACAACCGGCGCTTTGCTTCCTGGTTGGTGGAGTCGATGGTGTCAAAGAGAATAAGGGGAATGTCCTGATAAGGGGCGTCCAGCGCCTGCCAGATGGCCTGCCGGCTGAGCCGGTCGCTGTCCTGTTCCAACCGGTAGCCCCGGTGGGGAAGGACGGTGATCTGGTGCCCTTCCTGGGTGAGCTGATGAATGGCTTTCCAGACAGCGGAACGGGAAGCCTGTGCGGTGTCCGCCAACTGCTGACCGCTGAGGATCCCCCCGCGGTTTTGCTCCAAACAGGACAATACGGTTTCTTTGACAGTCATGAAGGTTGCCTCCTGGTGATTTCATGATTTCATTATACATGGTTGCAATGGGGTGCGCAAGTCAGGCGTGGGACGCTGGGGAACGGCTGAACAACAGATGATTTGATTGTGTTGTAGTTTCATGGTATTCAAAAGGAAAAGGAACGTCAAATAAATTGTGAATATTTTCGGACAGACCCAAAACTTCTTGCGTTATTCTGTAAAAAGAGTTATACTATTCTGGAATAAATGGAAAGATACCCAGAAAGGAACAGGCTTAATTATGGGTTTATACGAAGCATTGTTTGGCACCTATTCAAAGCGTGCGCTGAAAACCATTCGTCCGATTGCGGACAAGGTTTTGGCGCTGGAAGACAAATACGCTGCCATGGAAGATAGCGAACTGCAAGAGCAGACTCCTGTTTTGAAGGAGCGGCTTGCCAACGGGGAGACCACCGATGATATTCTCCCCGATGCCTTTGCCGTCTGCCGGGAAGCGGCTTGGCGTGTGCTGGGAATGAAGCATTTCCCGGTACAGATCATCGGCGGCATTGTGCTGCACCAAGGCCGTATCGCTGAGATGCGTACCGGTGAAGGTAAAACTCTGGTGGCAACCCTGCCCGCTTACCTCAACGGTCTAACCGGCAAGGGCGTCCATATTGTCACCGTCAACGATTATTTGGCGAAACGTGACTCCGAGTGGATGGGCAAGGTATACCGCTGGCTGGGATTATCGGTGGGCCTGATTATCCACGGCATGAACCACAAAGAAAAGGTAAATGCCTACAATGCGGATATCACCTACGGCACCAACAACGAGTTTGGCTTTGATTACCTGCGGGACAACATGGTGATTTATAAGAAGGACAAGGTGATGCGGGACTTCCACTTTGCCATCGTGGACGAAGTGGACTCTATCCTCATTGACGAAGCCCGTACCCCCCTGATTATTTCCGGCCCTGGGGATAAGTCCACCGAGCTGTACACCTTAGCCGACCAGTTCGCCGCCACCTTGAAGTGCTACCGGATTGCGGAAACCGACTCCAAGGAATTGATGGACGATGTGGACGGCGACTATATCGTGGACGAAAAACACAAAACCGCCACCCTTACCGCCAGCGGCACCAAGAAAGCGGAAGCCTTCTTCCACATCGACAACCTGGCGGATGCGGAAAACATCACTCTGGCTCACCACATCAGCCAGGCCATCAAAGCCCGCGGCGTCATGAAGCGTGATGTGGATTATGTGGTGAAGGACGGGGAAGTTGTTATCGTAGACGAGTTCACCGGGCGGCTGATGATCGGCCGGCGGTACAACGAAGGCCTGCACCAGGCCATTGAAGCCAAGGAAGGGGTCACGGTAGCCCGGGAAAGCAAAACCCTGGCCACCATTACCTTCCAGAACTTTTTCCGGCTGTACCAGAAACTCTCCGGCATGACCGGTACTGCCATGACCGAAGAGGGCGAATTCCAGGAAATCTATAACCTGGACGTGGTGGAGATCCCCACCAACAAGCCGGTGGTCCGGGAGGATTACACCGATGCGGTGTACAAGACCGAAAAGGCCAAATTCAACGCCGTCATCGACCAGATCCAGGAATGCCATGAAAAGGGCCAGCCGGTACTGGTAGGCACCATCAACATCGAAAAGAGTGAATTGCTCAGCCGGATGCTGAAACAGCGGGGCATCAAGCACCAGGTACTCAACGCTAAGTATCACGAAAAGGAAGCTCAGATCATTGCCCAGGCCGGTAAGCTGGGAGCGGTGACCATCGCCACCAACATGGCCGGCCGTGGTACCGACATCATGCTGGGAGGCAACGCCGAATATCTGGCCAAGGCCGCCCTGCGGAAAAAGGGCTATGAAGATGAACTGATTGCGGAAGCCGACGGTTTCGGGGAAACCGACAACGAAGAGATTCTGGCGATCCGGGAAGAATACCAGCAAGCCAAAGATTCCTTCAAGAAAGAAATCGAAGGAGAAGCGGAACTGGTCCGCCAGGCCGGCGGCTTGTTTATCGTGGGCACCGAGCGTCACGAATCCCGCCGGATCGACAATCAGCTTCGCGGCCGTGCCGGACGTCAGGGCGACCCCGGCGCCAGCCGTTTCTTCCTCTCTTTGGAAGATGACATTCTGCGGCTGTTCGGGGGCGACCGGGTGCAGCGGATGATGGACATGTTCAAGATCGACGACGATATGCCCATTGAAAATAAGATGCTCACCAACACCATTGAAAGCGCCCAGAAAAAGGTGGAAGCCCAGAACTTCAATATCCGGAAAAATGTGCTGCAATTTGACGATGTGATGAACCGTCAGCGGGAGATTATCTACTCCCAGCGGGACAAAGTGCTGGATGGAGAGGACCTCCGGGATACCATTATGGAAATGCTCCACCAGAGCCTGGCAAAGACGGTGGAGACCTATTGCCCCGATCATGCGATCCACGACGATTGGAATATGGACGGGCTGCGCAACTATTTCTTAAACTTCCTCACCACCGAAGAGGATTTCCGCTATACCAACGACCAGCTTGCGGATTTGGAGCCCAAAGATTTGGTGGACTTCTTGGAAAAGCGTGCTGTGAAGATGTATGAGATGAAGGAAAAGCTCATCACTCCGGAACGGATGCGGGAATTGGAACGGGTGATCCTGCTCAAAACCGTGGACCGTTACTGGATGGCTCACATCGACAACATGAGCGAGTTGAAGCAAGGCATTCATCTGCGGGGATACGGCCAGAAAGACCCGGTCACCGAGTACAAGATCGAAGGCTTTGATATGTTCGACGCCATGGTGGAGCAGATTCGGGAAGACACCGTCCGCATTCTCATGACCATCCGCATCCGCACCGAACAGGAAGTAAAGCGGGAACAGGTAGCGAAACCCACCATGGCCAGCCACGGCGGCGAAGGGAGCAAAAAGGTAGTGCGAAAAGCCCCGGTCCGGGTACAGAAAGTGGGCCGCAACGATCCCTGTCCCTGCGGCAGCGGCAAAAAGTACAAAAAATGCTGCGGCGCCCACGAGGAAGTTACCCAACCCCGCAACTGATTCGAGAAAGCAAAGACGTTTCAGCAACAGGAGGGAAAAAAGATGTTGGATTTGAATTACTATATGCCGGTTGACATCATTTACGGCAAAGGCGTGGTAAAGCAAAACGGGGCGCGGCTGGCTGCTTTGGGCAAGCGCTGCCTGATCGTCACCGGAAAGCATGGGGCGAAGGCCTGTGGTGCGCTGGACGATCTGACCCAGACCTTGGAGGAAGCCGGCGTAACTTATCAAATCTTCGATGAGATTGAGCCCAACCCCATGGAATCCACCTGCAAAAAGGCTGGGGAAACGGCTAAGGAGATGGGCGCCGACTTCCTGGTCGGTGTGGGAGGAGGATCTCCCATGGACGCCGTAAAAGCGGCATCGGTATTTGCCTGCAACGACATCACCTTGGAAGAGTTGTACCAGAATGACTACGGCAACGCCCACCTGCCTTTTGTCTGCATCGGCACCAGTGCCGGCACCGGCAGTGAAGTTACTCCCTACGCCATCTTGACCCAGGATTTTTCCGGCTATAAAAAGTCGGTAAAAGGACTATGGCCGGAATTTTCCCTCTGTGATTACAGCTATACCTGCACGATGGGCTATGAAGGCAGTATGTCCACGGCGCTGGACGCCCTCTGCCACTGTGTGGAAAGCTATTTTTCTGCCAAGAGCAACAGCATCACCCGGAAATTCGCCATTGCCGGCGCACGGGAAGTGGTAGGTGTGTTTACTGATCTTCCTGCCGACGGTCAGTTTACCGATTCCCAGCGGCAGAAGCTCTACGCCGCTTCCATTTACGGCGGGCTGTGCATCGCCAAAACCGGCACCTGCTACTGCCACGCCATGGGTTACTTTTTGAGTGAAAATCACGGGGTGCCCCATGGGGTCGCCTGCGCTGTGTTCCTGCCCAGTTTTATCCAGAGAAGCTGCGACTATCTCACCAAGCGGGCCAACAACTTCTGCTACGATCTGGACTTTGCACCCAGTCGGCTGAAGAGTTTGATTGAAAACGTCACACCCAAACTGGACATTCACCTCAGCGCTGAGGAAAAGCAGGCGCTGCGCCAGCGGTTCTCCGCTCCCGGTTTGTTTGCCACCTCCCCCGGAGAATTCGATGCAGATCACGCCATGGAGCTGATTGAGGAGTTGTTCGGATGAGGAAATTGGGAATGAATTTCGTGCGGGTGCTGGCTTGTTTTCTGGTTTGCACACTACTGGCGTTGTTTGGCGGCTGTTCTCAGCAGTCCGAGCCCCAGCAGGTGGAGCTGCCTCAACAGGCAGAAGGAATGGTGCAAATCCAAAACAACACCGGAAACACCGTCACCGGACTGGAATACCGCACCATGGAAGAGGAAGACTATACTGTTATTACGCTCCAAGATGGAGACTGGCTTTCCGGAAACTGGATTCAGTTGGAAAAGCTGGAGGAGTATCAAGAGCAGTCTTTTGCCCTGCGCCTGACCTTTGAAGATGGGACAACGTTGGAAGTGACGGACTTGGTTTTGTTTGGCGGCGATTACTTTTCCAT
>CAZWNI010000066.1:5351-7322 GCA_964635385.1 uncultured Oscillospiraceae bacterium | reverse complement strand
AAAGTTGTAGAAATAACAAACCGGATTGACCCGTCCAACGGCGCAGAGCCGAGGGCGGGTCAATCCGGAAACATCAAGAGCCTTTTTCGACAAGCTGACAGCAAGAGCTGGTTTCTCCCTATTTAGATTTTTACAATTTCAACAACAGCCTGCAAATTGTTTTTCGGAAAACTGTACAAATTTGTTTGAACAGATTATTGTTATGGATTTCCTTTTCATTTATTTGGTAAACTGAAACAAATATCGTCTGGTTGTTTTCCCTTTGTTTCGTTGATTTTCTCCAAATTACAAAAAAGCCGCCTCTTTCCCGGTGCATTTGCCTGGGAGAGGCGGCTTCGCTATACTAAAATTAAGAAACTTTCCCATAAATGGAGGCAGTTAGAATGGATTTACAGCGTTATGAACGGAACAAGCAGTTGGCTCAGTCTTTGAAGGGCGGGGTCATTATGGACGTCACCGACCCGGAGCAGGCCAAGATTGCCGAAGCAGCCGGCGCCGTGGCCGTTATGGCTTTAGAGCGGGTTCCCAGCGACATTCGCAAGCAGGGCGGCGTGGCTCGAATGAGCGACCCCAAAATGATCAAGGAGATCCAGCAGGCTGTGTCCATACCGGTGATGGCCAAAGCCCGGATCGGCCACATTGCGGAAGCCCAGATTCTGGAAGCGTTGGGCATCGACTACATCGACGAAAGCGAAGTGCTTACCCCGGCGGACGACGCCTACCATCTGAACAAGTTTGAGTTCAAGGTGCCTTTCGTCTGCGGCGCCCGGAACATCGGGGAAGCCCTGCGGCGAATCGGAGAAGGGGCTTCCATGATCCGCACCAAGGGAGAAGCAGGCACCGGCAACGTAGTGGAAGCGGTGCGGCATATGCGCACCGTTATGGCGGAGATACGCCGTTTGCAAAATATGCCCGCCGAAGAACTGATGACCTTTGCCAAAGACAACGGCGCACCCTATGACCTGGTGGTGGAAGTAGCCAAATCCGGAAAACTGCCGGTGGTGAACTTTGCCGCCGGCGGCATTGCTACCCCCGCCGACGCCGCACTGATGATGCAGCTGGGCAGCGAAGGCATTTTTGTGGGCAGCGGCATCTTCAAGTCCTCCAACCCGGAAAAGATGGCCCGTGCCATTGTAAAGGCCACCGCTTACTACAACGACCCAGATGTGCTGGCAGAAGTCAGCGAAGGATTGGGAGAAGCCATGGGTGGCATTGAGCTTTCCGAAATTGCGCCGGAAAACCGAATGGCTCAGCGGGGCTGGTAACCAAAAGGCTGCCTGGCTCAAATTGCCAACAAGCGGTACGCCGAACCGAAAGCCAGATGTTGACAAGAAAAAGCAAAGAAGATGCATTGAAAGGAGGATTCCTGCCTATGAGACCCGTGACCATCGGCGTGCTGTCCTACCAGGGCACCGTGATTGAACACATCAAAGCCCTCTCCCAACTGGAAGGGGTTATCCCTATGGAGGTCAAAACCCTCCCTGCCCTTCAGGCCGTAGACGGGCTGATCCTACCCGGAGGAGAAAGCACCACCATCGCCAAGCTGCTGAACCTTTTCGGCCTGATGGAGCCGCTGCGGCAGCGGATTCTAGATGGAATGCCGGTGTGGGGCACCTGTGCCGGGGAGATTTTGCTGGCGGGAAAAATCATCGGGGAACAGCCTCATCTTGGGGTAATGGACTTTGCAGTGCGGCGCAACGCCTACGGCCGCCAGATCGACAGCTTCACTCAGTACGCCCCCATTCAGGGGATCAGCGAAACCCCGGTGGAACTGGTGTTTATCCGGGCGCCTTGGATTGAGTCGGTGGGTGAAAAAGCCCAGGTGATCTGCCGGGTCAACGGTCATGCGGTGGCTGCCAGGCAGGGCAATATGCTGGCTACCAGCTTCCACCCGGAATTTACCCGGAACCTTACGGTGCACCGCTGGTTTGCCCAACAGGTAGAACAGCACAAGTATCAATGACATCGAAA
>CAZWNI010000066.1:0-5251 GCA_964635385.1 uncultured Oscillospiraceae bacterium | reverse complement strand
TGCACCGCTGGTTTGCCCAACAGGTAGAACAGCACAAGTATCAATGACATCGAAACCAGTAAAACTAGACACTAAGCAAAATCCCCCTGATGTAGGAAAACAAATACATCAGGGGGATTTTCAAATACAATGCGACAACAGTACTGCGGCGCATAACACGGGAACACATCAGACTGCGAATCCGGCGCCGGACAGAACCCATTCGTCAAGAAAGCGGACAAATGAAACGAGTAACACAGCGGTCTTCCATTTGATTAAGCGAGCAGTCCGTTCTGCACCTTGGCGGCAGTCAGGGTGTTGCGCATCAGAGTGGCGATGGTCATGGGGCCTACCCCTCCGGGCACGGGAGTAAGATACCCCGCCACCGGCTCCACCGAAGCAAAATCCACGTCCCCGCAGAGCTTGCCGTTTTCCAGCCGGTTCATGCCCACGTCTATGACCACGGCTCCCGGCTTCACCATGTCCCCGGTAATCAGGTTGGCTTTGCCTACCGCCGCCACCAGAATATCTGCCCGGCGGCATTCCTCCGCCAAATTCCTGGTCTTGCTGTGGCAGATGGTGACGGTGGCGCTTTCATGCAGCAGCAGCATAGCCATGGGCTTACCCACAATATTGCTGCGGCCTACCACCACGGCGTTCTTTCCGGCAATCTCCACTCCGGTGGAATGGATCAAATCCATGCAGCCAGCAGGCGTGCAGGGCAGAAAGTGGTAATCCCCAATCATAATCTTGCCCACATTTTCGGCGTGGAAGGCGTCCACATCTTTTCGAGGATCAATGGTGCGGATAATGGCGTGTTCGTCGATCTGTTTCGGCAGAGGCAGCTGCACCAAAATGCCGTTGACTTTGTCATCTCGGTTGAGACGGTCCACCAAATCCAGCAGTTCTTCCTGGGTGGTTTCAGCGGGAAGGGCATATTCCTGGGATTCGAAGCCCACCAGTTCGCAGGCTTTCTTTTTGTTGTTCACATACACCCGGCTGGCGGGGTCGTCCCCCACAATCACCACCGCCAGGCAGACGGAGATTCCCTGTTCCTTTAATTTCGCCGTCTCCTGAGCCACCTGGGCTTTCACCTGGGCGCTGATTTGTTTTCCATCAATGATCTGTGCCATGGTTCTCCTCCTGTTCCGTTTGATCTTCTGCCGTCTGTTCTTCCACCGGGACGAAACCGGCATCTGATTCCTGCTCCTGGATTTCCTCCGGCGGTACTATCTCGGAAAGGCGGTCTGCTTCTTCCCCGGCTTGATGGCCGCCGGCTTCCTCCTGGTCTTTGGAAGAAAGCTCCACGCCAAATTCTTCCTGCGCAGCTTGCTGTACTTCATCGGAAGAAAGTATCCGTCCGTGTCTGGCTTCCCGCTTTTTCCGGGCTCTTTCCTTTTCTTCCCGGCGCTCTTCTTCCATATCCGCCAGATTTTTTTCGCTTTCCGGCGTGTCGGCGTAGATCCAGATCCTTTCGGGGTCCTGGTTACGGCGAATCTTCCACATCATAAAGACATACATCGCAGCCGCAGCTATCACCAGCAGAATGCTCAACAACTGGCTTACCCGGAAACTACCCAGCATCAGGCTGTCGCCCCGGAGGCTTTCCACATAAGCCCGTTCCGCACCGTACCACATACAGTACCACAACACCACTTCCCCGTCGAACCGGCGCTTTTTGGACAGGAAATGAAACAGTCCAAAGCCCAGCAGGCACCACACCGATTCATACAAAAAGCAGGGGTGCACCAACGAATCCACTCCGGAAACCTCCATGGCAAAAATGTTGGTGCAGGGAATGGAGGAGTCGCCGTAGGCTTCCACATTGATGAAGTTCCCCCAGCGGCCGATGCCCTGTCCCAGCAGAAAGGCGATCATAGCCAGATCCAAAAAGGGGATTATGGGCAGCTTTTTTATCTTAAAGACAATCAACGCCGCCAGCAGCGCACCGATAATGCCGCCGTAAATGGCAAGTCCCCCGTTGCGTATGTTGAAGATCTCCATCAGGTCATCTTTGTAATAGTCCCAACTGAAGATCACATAGTAAAGCCGTGCTCCCACAATGCCGCCGATGATGCCGAAAAACAGCACCTCGATAATCTGGTCGAAATCGTAGCCGAACTGCTTTACCCGGCAGTAAACGTACGCCATGGCCAGGACCATACCCGCCACAATGATCACGGCGTACCAGGCAATCTCCAATCCGAAGATCTGGATAGTAGGGTCCATTTCAAAGGTCAATCCCAAATAGGGAAAGGTTACGGTATTCATCTGAATTTACACTCCTTTATGGTGACTTCCTTGGCAGTTACGCCGGATCAATAATGCTTAACGCACAGCGGTCCGGGCGGAAAATCTCCGGCAGCCGGGCATTGATTTCCTCCAGGGTGATCTGCTCCAGCAGCTCCAAGGCATCAAACAGACCAACTCCGGCAAAAGCGGCATTGAGCATGGCGGAAGCGGTATTTTCCACGCTGTTAAATCCCTGGATCTGCCGCCCATACATCAACCGCCGGCAGCGGCGGAAGGCATCTTGGGAAATACCCTGGGGATACTGCTCCAATTCCGCCAGAAGCTGCTTTTGCACTTCTTCCGGCTGACGGGACTCCCCGGCAAGCAGCAAAGCGTAATACCCGCGGCCGGAAAAGACCTCGCTTTCAAAGCTCTGGTTAATCAATCCCTGCTGATACAGCCGCCGGTAAAAGGGGCTGGTTTCCCCGAAAATCGCTTCCAGCAAAATCTCATCTACCAGCTCCTGGCGAAGCTGTTCCTTCCCTTCCAAGGGACGGCCTTTGAAGCCGATCTGGAACAAAGGAATGGCGACGCTGAGTTTCTGGCGCACCAAAGGAGCGGCAATTTCTTCCGGTTCCTTGACTTCCAACCGCTCCACCGTCACCGGAGCCACCGGCTTGATGTGCTGCTGGAGCACCTGCTCCACCTGGGGGACGGTCAGGTTTCCCGCCACCGAAAGCACCATATTGTTCAGGTTATAGAAGTTGTAATAGCACTGATACAGCAGATCGGAGGTGATGTGAGAGATGGACTCCACCGTTCCGGCAATGTCGATCCGCACCGGGTGCTTTTGGTACAACGCCCCCAGCAGGTTAAAGTACACCCGCCAGCCGGGATCATCGTCGTACATCTTGATTTCCTGGCCGATGATGCCCTGTTCCTTTTCCACAGTTTGGGGGGTAAAGTAAGGCTCCTGAACAAAATCCAGCAGGTAGCCTAAATTTTCCTCCAACTTATCGGTGGCGGAGAAGAGGTAGCAGGTGCGGTCAAAGCCGGTGTAGGCATTGGCGGAAGCGCCGGTACGGGCAAAGAGGGTAAAGGCGTCGCCGTATTCCTTCTCAAACATTTTATGCTCCAAAAAGTGGGCGACTCCATGGGGCACGGTGGTGTACTCCCGTTCGGTATCCCGCTTAAAGGTCTGATCCACCGAACCCAAGTTGGCGCCAAACAAAGCATAGCTGGAAGCATAACCTTCCATGGGAAACAGCAGTACAGTCAGGCCGCTGAGATGTTTTCCCTGGTAGCAGCAAAGGCCGGTCTTTTCGTTCCGAATCTGGTTCCATTCCATCTTAGCCTTCCTCCTTTTCCGGTCCGGTGAGGGTATAGCAGAGCTGAGGCTGAATGCGACGGGCCGCCTGGACAATCTGCTCTGCCGTGACCCGGCTCATCAACCGGGCCTCTTCTTGGGGAGAGTAGACCACAGGATTGAGAATGCGCTGCATATAGTAGCTTTCCTGCGCCACAAGAGAATCCCCGACGGTGCGGTAGGAGTTCAACACCGCTTTTTGGGCCTGGTCCAGCTCCTGCTGCGTCAGTTCTCCCTGTTGGAGCAGGGAAAGCTGCCGCAGAATCTCATCGTGGGCGGCGGACACATTTTCATGCTCTACCCCGCTGGACACCAGCAGCACCCCGCTGGGCAGGACAAGCTGGCAGGAACAATAGTAGCAAAGGCTGAGCTTTTCCCGGACGTTCAAAAACAGCTTGGAACTGGGCGTTCCCCCCAGCACCACCGAGGCCATCTGGGCGGCGAAGGGCTCTTCCTCCTGGGTCAGGCCGGAAGAAAGGCAGAGCACCAGCTTGGACTGGGTCACGTCCATGCGTTCCACCACCCGGCGGTTTTCCCCGGCACGGTACCGGCAAAGGGGGGCGGTGGGGGTTGGGTTCCGGTCCCAGCCGGCGATGGCTTTTTGGAACACTTCCCGGGCAGCCCCGGGATCGCCGCAGCCCACAAAGAACAGGTGGATCTGGCCTTCTTTCAGCACCTGCCGGCAGGCCTCGGTCACCTCTTTTGGAGTCAGGGCCTCCACCTGTTCCAGGGTGCCCAAAGGGTCCAAGCCTCCGCCCTGTTCTTTGAAAAGCAGCTCGGTGGCCCGGAGGGTGGCGTAGCGGCGTTTATCGTTTATTTTTGCCTGAATCATATCGGAAAGGGTCTGCTTTTCCGTTTCTACATCTTCTGCCGAAAACAGCCCGTCCTCCAAATAGGGCCGCTGCACCAAATCGCAGAGCAGCTGGGCGCATTGGGAAAGCATGGCTTCCCCTTCCAACGTAAACCGGTCATCTAATCCGGTGACCGCCAAGCTCAGCACCTGGTTCCGGCCCAGTTTATCCACTTTAGCGCCCAATCCCGCACCGTACAGTTCTGCCAAGCGGCAGGAAAGACTGGTCATGTCCGGATAGGTCTGGCAGCGTTTCACCCACAAATAGGGCAGAATGGCCCGGCTTGCCCGCCGGGCTTCCTCCATGGGCAGCACAAAGTGCAGGCTCAGCCGGTTGCTTTTGAACCGGGGATCGGTAATCCAATGAAACACAGCACCAGCGCCCAGATCCACGCTCATTTGCTTTTCCATGACGACTGTTTCCTCCTTCGTCCAAATCATCGTAACAGATACAGTATAGCACAGCAGGGGGAAAAATAAAAGGTAAGATTTGTGAAAGGCATACAAAAAGGCAAACTCACATCAGAAACCGCAAGAACTGTACTGCGGCGGCAGGTTGGTTACGAAAACAGGCAGTACAGGGCAAAAAAACGCCGCACCGGAACGAGTCCCGTGCGGCAGTCAGAGCCCAGGATATGTAAAGATTGTTTTTTCAGAAGAACAAACCTCAAAACACCGCCAAAGAAAGGCTGCGGCTGTTCCGGCCGCCCCAGTCCGGCAGGAACAAAATCAACGGCTTTTTATTCAGCTTGTCGAAAAAGGTTCTTGCTGTTTCCGGATTGACCCGCCCTTGGCTCTACGCCGTTGGGCGGGCGGATTCCGGT
>CAZWNI010000065.1:3693-7408 GCA_964635385.1 uncultured Oscillospiraceae bacterium | reverse complement strand
CGGTGCGTCTTAGGTACAGGGGCAGCAAGCTGTCTTCTGTCCAAACCAGTTTTCCGTTTTCAATGGTTGCCACGGGGACATCCCGATTCATCAGTTGTCCTGAAACAGCAAGCATCTTTTCACCGCCTTTTCTCTGTTTCTTTCAGGATACCATGTTTACTGGATTCCTGCAAGGGGGGCTTCAAAACCGCCCCGTTGTAACCTCTCATCACTCGGACATCGTGTCCGAGTGTGTTATTCCAGTTCCAGCTCTTCTTCTTTTTCTTCTTCCTGCTGTTGACTCAGCTCCAACTGGAAAAGCATTCGCAGGTTCTTGTCGGGAATCGGAATGAATCGTTCCGGTTCCTGACGTGGATCGGGGCCGGTGTAAGGCGTCATTCGGTTTTTCGTATACGGCGGGCCGTCTAAGGGGGACAGCCAAAGTTCCTCGTTCATATCTTCGATGATTGCCCGGCGGGAAGTGGATTGATAATACCAGGCGCTTTTAATGGTCAGCATATGGAAAACACTCTCTTTCGTGTCATATTCTCACTTCTTTCTGAAAGATTAAAAGGCGGCTCCTCTCGGACATGATGTCCGAAGGAAATTTTACAGTTCCATATCCTCCGCTCCGGCGTCCGGCATTTCTGCCTGCTCTGTCTCGGACACCATGTCCGAGTACATCTGCATGGCATGAATTCCTTCCAAAATCCGTTCCATCTCCGGTTGGTTGGCTCTATCCAGCGATAGCGCCGCAGTTTGCCAACCCGGCGCTATTGTGATGTGGCAAGGGAAAGGTAGTTTTAACCGGCCGCTTTGCAGTTCTCCTTGAAGCAGCTCTGCGTCCCGCCGGGGGATGGATAAGGTGATCCGGTTTTCTTCCGCCTGCTGCGCCGCCTGCACTCCCTGTACGATCTGCCTGAGCGAAAGGAGGTTCTGGGCTTTCACCGTCAAAGTGACGGTATCGCCCTGCTGGAACGCACAGTAGTCAAAAGGCATCCGGACGTTTTCCTGCGAAACTTCCCGTTCCAACACTTGGTACGTTACTGCCGGCAATGTCAGCCGGTCATGTTCTCCCGGTTGCTTCTTCAACTCCTGCCAGGATACGCCGCCAGCCCAAAAAGCCTTTTTCCCGGCAGCCACCGCTTCCTGATCCCGCTCGAAATCCGGGCGCATCCTCTTAAAATCCAACCCGCTGGTGCCTTTGGCGGCCAGCAGAAGGTTTTTGTAACAGGAAAGGTAACTGTCATAAGCCTCCCGCATCAGGGTTTGCATCATCTCCCGGTTTTGAGGATTCCGCTTGCTTTCCTCCTGATCCAGGTAAAGGTTTTTCAGATACCCGTGATACTGTTCCAGCACCGCAGGCAGTGCCTGTTCCTTCAACATACTGGTATACAGCGCCCGATCCTCCTGAAACAGTTGGTTCATCCGGTTGGCTTCGGTGTAGATGCCGATGGATTGGTACTGAGCCGAACTCAGCCATTTTTCTTTTTCCGGCGAAGCGTGGCTCGGTTTTGCAGATCCCGGCTCGTTCCAGCCGGCAATGTGATACCGTTGCGAAAGGATTTTCATGGCTTCTGCCGGGGAACACTGTTCCAGGTACATACACAGATCAATGACCGACCCGCCTTTGGCCACACCGTAGTCGTACCAGGTGTTTTTCTGCAAGTAGATGGAGCAGGACGGGGTCTTGTCCTCCGGGCGAATCCGGCAGACGCTGCGGGTGGGACTAACCTGCCGCACCTGGATGTTGTAATCTTGCAGCACCGATGTGATTGGGATTTCTTCTTTCAGCCGTTCTGCCAGATTCAAAGTAATCACTCCTTATCTTTCACCTGTTCAGGGTGCAGTCGGTACAGATAGGTGCTTAAAAGCAGAGCGGCAAACTCGTTGCCGGTCAGCTCAGCCCTGCCCCATTCCTCCTTGACCGCATAAAGCCGGTCAAGATCTTCCCTGGACAATTCAAATTGCAATTCAGCCATGTGATGCTCTCCTTTAGCCTGGTTCCATTTCTTCCAGATACTGTTCGGACACCATGTCCGGAGGGGTGGTTTCTATTATGTGGGAGAGGTTCGCCACCGTGACGTGCAGCGGCTCCTCATAAGAAATGTACAGGCCGCCGTTTTTCAGCCAGGTGTTCTGGGTGCTGTTAATCCCATTGAGCAGCTTGATTCCGGTGCCGCCGGCAGCGGTCCACTCCCGCAGATTTTTGGTGTAATCGTCCAGGAGGAAATCCGTGGAACGGATGTGACCGGGAACCGAATGCCCTTTGTTCTCCCCGCAGGGAATGAAAAGCCGGTGGGCGGCGTCCACGCTTGGCAGATATTGATCCAGCCACTCTCTCTTTTCCTTCAGCGCATAGGGGCTGTCCGGCAGATAGGCGGACAAGATGAAAACTTCCGCTTCCCCCTGCTGCTGGAAAGCCGTCACCTTCTGGATCATCCGATCCAATGGGGGCAGGTTGCGAAAGTAGCCCGGTTCGTAAAGCTGCTCCAGATATACGTTGTTCCAGACGGCCAAGGTTCCGTCCATGTCCACAAAAAGCCTTGGATTCATCAAAAAGACCTCCTTTTGGGTACAAAAAAAGCAGCCTTTGTGTAATAACACGCAGGCTGCGGATGAATGATATTTGATTTTACTCGGACACCGTGTCCGAGCTGGTGCATGATTCCAAAGTATCCTCCTCTTCTACCACGAGGAGTGTAACATACTTCCGGGAAAATGGACTATTTCGATTGCGAATGAGATAAGATTCTTCCACCACCCGGCAATCCGGCCATTGTTTCAAAAACCGCACCAGGTGTTGTATCCCTTTCGGAAAGCCGGTTAGCCGCAAATGTATATTATGTACTTTCATTTTCTTCCTCACCCTGTTCCGGCTGGAAAAATTCAGCCGGAGTCATATCAAAATAATCGCAAATTGACAGGAACTCCTTCATCTTCGGCATACACTTATTTTTGGCGATGTTGTTGATATAGCTTCGGCTGTGTCCCAGCTCATAACTCATTCGGCATTCCGACACGCCCTTTTTCCGTCGCAGAGCAGTGATCCGCTCTCCGATAAATTCAGGTTTGATTTTTTTCATAGGCAGCACCTCCACTTTTCGTTTTATTTGTATCTACAACTGGTTCCAGCGAAACCGGATCTAGCTTAACCAAAATAGTTCCGTCGCCTAGGGCATTACTCAAGTAGACAGAAATCAGTCCATCACGATCAAACCAGTCATTGGTGATGGTGATGTTCAAATACCCATTTTGGGCTTTGTATGTTCTTTCTCCGTCCGGGCCTTTGGTTACTTCCATCCTGTGATGGGGGAAGTACCGACGGATAATGATGTCCGCCGCCTTTTTCGTTAATTTTACCATTGTAAATAACCTCCTCAGTCATTTCCCCAAACCCGTCTAGCTAATTCCACCATTTTTTCTTTCGGCAACCATTCTTCCCGCCGAATCATATCGGCGATGATGTCGTATGCCCGGCGGTAAGACAGTACCGTGATCGTGCGTCCCTTACGGATGACAATCCCGGTGGATTCGCAATACAATTTAATGCTATCATCGGCATGGCCGAAATGGGATTTTCTCAGTTTCCGGCTCCATTCCTTTTCCGGCAGATACCGAAGTACCAGCTCGGTAAAAACGGATTCTTCTCCCAGGTGGCGCAGCCCCTCTTCCAGCAGCCGTTCCCGATCGGACATGATGTCCGAGCTGGGATTCCCGGCTCTGTGGTCGGACA
>CAZWNI010000065.1:0-3593 GCA_964635385.1 uncultured Oscillospiraceae bacterium | reverse complement strand
CGTTCCCGATCGGACATGATGTCCGAGCTGGGATTCCCGGCTCTGTGGTCGGACACGATGTCCGAACTGGGGTTCCCGGTACTGTGGTCGGACATGATGTCCGAGCTGGGGTCCCCGGCGCTGTGGTCGGACACGATGTCCGAGCTGGGGGTCCTGCCGAATACAACAGCCCCGGAATGAAAGAGCTGCGCCAGAAAGGCAACGGACAGGGAAACATAATTTTCTGCCTGCCGCACCCGTTTTGCATCTTCCAGGTCAATCTTTTGCTCTGGATTTTGCTGCAAGTATTCTTCCAGCCTGGTTTGGCTTTCCGGTTTAAGTTGGGCCAACTCTACACCGGCTGCCATGGCGATCTGTTTTTGCTCCACCGCATCCAACAGCCAATCGGACAGACCGCCCAGCTTAATATACCGCCAAATCTGTTTTTCTCCTTCGCCGCTGTTTCCGGCGATCTTTTTCACCGGAGCTTTTTCCCCGGCAGCCAGATAGGATTCTTTCAGTTTGGAGTATCCTCTGGCCTTTTCCCGCAGGCTGAGCTGTTCCCGCTGGATCAGGTTGGATTCATTCAGTACAATATCCGCTTCGGCGTCGGTGTACTCTTTGATGATGCAGGCCACATCCACACCGGCCAGCTTGCAGGCGTTTCTGCGGTTGCGACCTGCCAGCACCACCAGGCTGCCGTCCGGCATCCGGCGCACCAGGCAGGGGGCAAACTGCCCGTTGCTTTTGATGGACTCTGCCAGCTGCCGCAATTTTTCCGGCGTATAAGCGGTATAGTCCTGGTCATCCAGGGTAATCAGGCGATCCGGGTGCATCATCACGATTTCTTTTTTCGTATCACTTACAGGATGTTTCCCCATGGTGGCCGCCAAGGCTTCTTCCAGAGATGGGATCATTTTTCATCACCTCCTATCCCATCCAATCTTTGCAGCATTTCTTCTGCCACGGCCCGGTAAGCGCTGCCGATCCGGCTGTTCGGATTCTTTACCAGGCTGTGCTGAAGATTGGGGATTTCTTTTGCTTCTTGCAAGGACGGAATCACGGTATCAAACACCAGGTCGCCGCAAATCTTTTCCAGGGATTCCCTGGTATCTCTGGACATGATGGTCCCGGTACGATACATAGTCACCAGGATGCCTGCTACCAGGTTTTGGATCAATTCTCCTTCCCGAATCCGCTGGATACGTTCCAGCACACCGGGGATTCCGCCGCAGGCAGCGATTTCCGCCTGCACCGGAATGATGATCCGATCCGCTGCTGCCACGATGTTAGTTACCAACAGGTTGTCCATGGTGGGCGGGCAGTCGATAATGATAAAGTCGTACTGGGAGAAGAAATCCCGGTGGAACATCCGGTACAGCACCGTACTGCTTTCCCCGCTGCTGCCCAGGATGGCAATGATCCCGCCCAGCATCTTGTTGGTGGGCAGATAATCCAACCCGTCTTCCTGCTGCTGGCGGATTGCCGCAGCATAGTCGATGGTCAGCACCCCGCTGACCTCCTGATAGATCAGCTCCGGCAGGGTGGGCCGGGAATCACTTTGATACCCCAGCCACCGGGACAGGTGGCCCTGGCTGTCGGCGTCCACCAGCAATACCTTTTTTCCGGCCGCAGAAAGAGCGGCTCCCAGATTGATGACGGTGGTGGATTTGCCCACGCCGCCTTTTTCGTTTGCAATGGCAATGATTTTCATGTTATTTTTCCTCCTATCGCTTTTTAAGCTGCTTGATCTGACTGTTTGTTTTCTTCTGCCAATGTTTTTCGCAGCCGGGCAAAAGCCATTGCTTCCCAGCGCTGCCGCTTACCCCAGGACAGCAAAAAGCGTCCGACCAGAAGGACGGACACTGCCAAAACGAATAAGAGGATGGTATGGTCAAAGGACAAGCTGCCAAAGTCACAGCTTCCGGCAATCACCGGCATACTGCAAAGGCCGGCGGCGGTCATAAGCCGTCCGGCACGGATTTTCCACATATACATTATAATTACCTCCATAAAAATAAAAAGCACGACCTTTTTTTGTCGTGCCAGGAAAAGATGGAATGGAAATGGGGAGGGGGAGGTTCCCCCGCTGGCCGCCAAAGCAGCCTTGGATCATGCTCCTGTTTTTAACTCTTGAATTCGTTCGTACTGCCCTACATAATCGTTATAGGCAGATACGTTTCTTTTTTGGTGTTTTTGTGTGAGGTGCGTGTAGACGTTCAGCGTTGTCCTAATATCCGAGTGGCCAAGCTGCTGTTTTGCTGTTGGTGCGTCCACACCGGCTAAGTACATCATTGTGGCACAGGTGTGCCGAAGTTGGTGGAATGTAAATCGTTTGATTTTCCATTCCAGCTTGGATGACTTCAGCAGCTTGGCTTGATGAGTGCCTAACGGTACTCCATAGCCATATAAGATATTAAGGTCACGCAGATAGGTATCCCACTTACTCCTCCAGCTCTTCTCGCAGAGGTAGTCCCCCTTGTTGGAGGGCAAAAAAATATGTCCCTGATAAATGGAAGCCCTTAAAAAGTCCATTAAAATATCAGGGACATAGACAATGCGGACGCCTGCATCCGTTTTTGTTTTGTGGTTGAGCCGTGGCAATCCATTGATAAACTCAATGGATTTGTTCACAACAATCGCCTTCTCTTCCCACAAAAAATCTGTGGACGGGTTCAGGGCCAGCAGCTCACCTCGCCGCAAACCGGCAAACAGTCCTATCATAGCAGGTCCCCTCATTTGATGAGGGGTATTTACGATCCAGTGGATCTGTTCTTCCAGGATTGCTTCTCGCTTAGAAGAAGCGGCCTTTGCCGGAAGATCCACATACTGGACGGGGTTTCCCTGCGAAAGGAGCTGTCCGGCAGGTGCAGCCTTAAAGCGCAGCTTAAACGCACCATTAGCTACGCTTTTAGTTATTCTTAGTGTTTGCAGAGACAAGTGGGAATTTTGCTGCAAATCTTGTAACACCTGTTCCAGGCTATACGCACTGATTTCATCTATTGGTATATCAAATAACGGTGCCAGATGTTTCAGTGCAGACCGGTACATTGCTACAGTATGATAGCAGCAGTCATGTGTTTTCGTTTCCAGCCAAGCGTTTGCCCAGTCCAGAAACGTGCGATTTTCAAAAAGAGTTAGACTCATGTGATTGATTTCCTTTCTTTCATACTTGTTTTTTTAATAGTACAAAAACAGGACATAAATCTAGTCTTTTTGATTATGGCAAATTTGTGCAGGTATCCATTCAAGACTCTGCAATGCCTTATCATGCAATATATAGTTCACACCCATCGAGGAAGGACAGGAATACCAACATTGTCTTGATATATTCCAAATCAACCCGGATAGTATGTGCTTATAAATCGTCTCTCCC
This sequence comes from uncultured Oscillospiraceae bacterium, assembly GCA_964635385.1. GTDB lineage: Bacteria > Bacillota > Clostridia > Oscillospirales > Ruminococcaceae > Egerieicola. Next base: position 238 of record CAZWNI010000065.1, on the reverse strand, counting down.
AAATGGCTATTTGCCCAGGCCGAAGCCCTTTAGACTGTTTCAACTGTAATGGGAGGCGGTGTATTACCCGTTCTTCACCTTTTCTTTTTCATAGCCGCTACAATGCGCTTTTACCAATAAAAAACTCCGCCGAAGCGGAGAGTAATTACGATTATTTAACAACAAGAGAAAGTAACCCTTGGAACTACCTTTTGAATGCCATTCAAACGCTCTCCCAGGTGAGCTACGCCCCCATGTG
>CAZWNI010000064.1:0-7426 GCA_964635385.1 uncultured Oscillospiraceae bacterium | reverse complement strand
AACGGAACGCAAAGGGAACCATTCTCCCATGGAACCTTCTCATTGGATACCAGGTTCTTTGGGGACTCGATGTTCAAACCATCCTGTATTAAATGATATAATTCATAAAAACGCCCTGCAAAAACGATTTTGCAGGGCTTGAATTTTGATTTGATTTTCTTGTTTTCTTTTGCAATCAATTAAAACCGTGGATTTTCTTTTTACCAAAAAAACATTTTATCCTTGCTTTATTTAGTATTGAGCTATATTATTCACTACCAGCGCCGAAGCCAGCACCACCAGAAAGATGCAGCAAACCGCCAGAAACGCCGTGCGGCCCCGCTTGGTTTCAATGAAATTGGAGGTCAGTGCGCAACCCACACAGCCTATCGTCAGACCCACCAAATCCACAATCGAAAGAACCACCGTTTGGTATTCCGCCGGGCAGAGTTCCAGGCCGGACACAAGCAACAGTCCCGCCAGGTGAATCACCGGCAACGCCAGCAGGGGCAGCAGGGCAAAGGCATAGGAACGGTATTTGGAGCGGAGAAATCCCACAAAGATAATAAACAAAATAACCGATATACAGATACACTCAACCACCATGGCGGCGTCCCTCCCGATAAATCATTTCCAGTCCGTCCAGGGTCAGGGATTTGTCAATGGCGGCAAAGGCGCCGGTCTGCCGGCCAATCATGCCGGACAAGCCGCCGGTGGCCACTGCTTTTGCCTCCACCTTCATCTCTTGACGGATCAGCTTCAACATATGGATTACCGCCCCGCAGTAACCATAGACAATGCCGCTTTGAATGCTGGAGACGGTGTTGTCCCCTATTACTTTTGCCGGAGACTCGATCTCCACCCGGGGAAGCTTGGAGGTGTTCCCCACCAAAGCGTCCAGGCTGACCTTAATGCCGGGATAGATGGCCCCGCCCAGATAAGCGCCGGAGGGGTCGATGACATCGAAGGTAGTGGCTGTACCGAAATCCACCACAATTAAAGGAGCGCCGTATTTGCGCAGGGCGGCGAAGCTGTTCACCAGCCGGTCCGCTCCCACCTCCGCCGGGTTGCTGTACCCATTGACAATGGGGATCTCCAGATTTTCCTGCACCACCAAAGGCTCCTTGCCCAGATATTTGCGAAACGCATTTTTCATGGAATACATCACCTGAGGGACCACGCTGGTGATCACCACATCTTCCACATCATTCGGGCGCAGACCGTGAATGGAAAAGAAGGTGCGGATTTGAAGCCCCACCTCATCTGAGGTGATGTCCCGGCGAGTGACCAGCCGGAAGCTCTGACAGAGGCTTCCCTGCTCGAACACCCCAAATTCCATGTTGGTATTTCCAACATCTACCACAAACACCATGGTTGTTTCCTCCAGGACTTTTTTATTTCATCTACTTTATATAGTCTTGTGTCAGTATACCATATTTTTCCCCATCTGAAAAGTCTTTTTTTACGGAATGTTTCCCCCGTTCCCCGATCCCGCCAAAACCGGACATTGCCTCCGCAGGTTCCAAACTGTCCTAAAAAACGGACTAAAAAATTTTCTCCCTTGACAAGAACGTTTGTTTTGTGCTACAATGTCGGCAAAGGAACAGATGTTCTAATTTCTTGAAAGAGAGGACAAATCGACATGAAACATCTTTGGCTGCTTCTCACCGCCACGGGATTATTCTTATTTTTAGGCAGTGCTGGCGCATTGGAAACGGAAACCATCTCTTTGCTCCCCCTGCTGCTGCAAATAGCCGCAGGAGGCGTCCTGCTGTTTTTGGGACAGCGGCTACGAAAAACCGCCGAAGCCAGAGCCAGAGCCGCCAGAAGGAAGGCCGCCGCCCTGCGAAAAAAAGCCGGCGTCCAGGCTTCGGCCCAGCCTCAAAACCGCTCCTGCCACCGGGTCGCTTAACGCAAAAACCGGTTGCGCATTGCCGAAAAATCTGGTAAAATGGAGAACAGAATAGCAGTGAAGGAGACTGTGTTATGCCCTGTTCCCATTTGATCGACCTGAACGACCTTCCGGTATCGGAATGGTCCCACATCATTGACCTTGCCATCAAGATCAAGGAACACCCCGGGGTTTATGCCCACGCCTGCGATGGGAAAATCCTGGCAACCCTGTTTTACGAACCTTCTACCCGAACCCAGATGTCCTTCCAAACTGCCATGCTGCGGCTGGGAGGAAAAATCATCGGATTTGACAATCCCCAAAACTCCTCGGTAAGCAAAGGGGAAAACCTCACCGACACCATTCGCATTGTGTCCGGCTACGCCGACGTGCTGGCCATGCGTCACCCCCTGGAAGGGGCGGCCAAGGCGGCGGCGCTGTATTCCGGATGCCCGGTAATCAACGCCGGGGACGGCGGCCACCTTCATCCTCCCCAAACCCTCACCGACCTGACCACCCTGCAAAGTGAGAAAGGGCGGCTGGATCATCTGACCATCGGCCTGTGCGGGGATCTGAAGTACGGCCGCACCGTTCATTCCCTGATTAAAGCCCTGTCCCAGTATCCCAACAATCGGTTTGTGCTGATCTCTACCAAAAGCCTGCGGCTTCCCCAATACATCAAAGACTGGATGGACCGCTACGGCTGCTCCTACAAGGAGGTATTCCGGCTGGAGGAGGCCATGCCGGAACTGGACGTGCTGTATATGACCCGAATCCAGCAGGAACGGTTTGACTCCCCGGAAGAATACCAGAGGCAGAAAAACGTCTATGTTCTGGACACCGCCAAGCTATTCGACGCCAAGCAGGATTTGGCGATCCTCCATCCTCTGCCCCGGGTTGACGAAATCACTCCCGCCGTGGATCATGACCCCAGGGCCATATACTTCAAGCAGGCCGTGTACGGGGTGTATGCCCGAATGGCGCTGATTCTGCTGCTGCTGGAAGGCCGGGAACAGCCCCCGCTGCTGGGCCACCGCCACGGGGACGTGACCTGCCAGAATCCCAAGTGCATCACCAACCACGAGCCTTATCTGGAACACAGTTTCCAGGAACTGGGAGACATGGCGGTATGCGAATATTGCGATGAACGGCAGCTTTTGTAATAGAACCTATAACGTACGCCTCAGCTTGTCGAAAAAGGTTCTTGGCGGCCTTGGCCCCCTCTGACGAGGGGGCTGTCTGCGAAGCAGACTGGGGGAGAGAAGACGATAAAATTCGCACTATCCTTACATAGCGCAAATAATATTGCTTCTCTCTCCCTCCGTCCAGCGCTTTGCGCTGGCCACCTCCCTCGTCAGAGGGAGGCAAGAGTTCCATCTACCTCTGTTGTCTCACAACATGGAGGGTTTTTCTACAGCCTGAAAGGTCAACGTTCGCAGACACAATCCGTTTCGGCGCCACCCGCCCAAACCGGTTTCGGCGCAAGCCGAATGACGGCCGTGCTTTTGGCCGTCAAGGTTTGGGTGAGAAACGTCGCAAGACGTTTCGCAGCTTGTCGAAAAAGGTTCTTGATGTTTCCGAATTGACCCGCCCTCGGCTCTACGCCGTTGGGCGGGCGGATTCCGGTTTGTTATTCCTACAACTTTTCCACAGCAATAAGGCGAAAGAAAGAGTTTTTGTAACAAAATGATTTCCATTGCGGGGGCTTTGCCCCCTGCGCCCCCACCAGCCTTTGAAAAGGCTGGACCTAAACTTCACTTTTTCGACAGCGCAGAATTTCCAAAATTCATTACTCCTGTTTTATTCCTTCCAGCAGTTGGTTCTTTACCGTCCAAAGCCGCCTTGAGAGATCCACATAATAGGTGTGCGGATTTTCAAAACGTTTTACCTCGTCCCAAAGGGATTCCACCTGTTCGGCGCAATAGGATTGAATCTCGTGGAGCGCAGGGAGTGAATAAACACAGTGGCCGTTTTGGAATATGGGCACTTGTAATTCACGGGCTGTAAAATCTGTTAGGGTTTTGGTTTTCCAAACCGCATTGGGGTCAAAAATGGTATGCGGCTTTGTGGAATCCACCACTTCATTCCAAAGGCAGAGTTCATCGGCTAAGGCTTTGCCGCTTTCTTTGTCATAATAGCGGTACAATTTTTTGAAATGGGGATTGGTGATTTTGGCAGTATTCTCGCTGACCTTGATTTTGGGGATAATTTCACCGCAGTGGTTTTCTACCGCCACCAGCTTATACACCCCGCCGAATACAGGGGAGCTTTTGGAGGTAATCAGCCGCTCCCCCACACCAAAGACATCAATTTTCGCCCCCTGCATCAACAGATCCCGGATAAGGTGCTCGTCCAGAGAATTGGAGGCGACAATTTTGCACTCCGTCAGCCCGGCATCGTCCAGCATTTTCCGGGCCTTCTTGGACAAATAGGAAATATCGCCGGAATCCAATCGGACGGCAAAATCGGTAATGCCCCGGGGAAGCAGCGTTTCTTTGAAGGCTCGGATCGCATTGGGGACGCCGCTGCCCAGGGTGTTGTAGGTATCCACCAGCAGGATTGCATTTTGGGGATACATCTCGCAGTATGTCTTGAACGCTTCATACTCCGTGTCAAACATCTGCACCCAGGAGTGCGCCATGGTGCCTCCGGCGGGAACGCCAAAACATTCATCTGTCAGGGTGCAGGAAGTCCCTTTACAGCCGCCAATATAAGCGGCCCTTGCCCCGATCACAGCGCCGTCTGCACCCTGGGCACGGCGGGCGCCGAATTCTAAAACGGTTTTCCCTTGTGCCGCCCGGACAATGCGGTTTGCTTTGGTTGCAATCAGGGATTGATGGTTTATGGCAAGCAGAAGATAGGTTTCAATGAGCTGGGCTTCGATGGCCGGCGCTTTTACCGTAAGGATCGGTTCATTGGGAAACACAGGGGTTCCTTCCGGTACGGCATACAGATCTCCGGTAAAGCGAAAGTTGCTCAGATATTCCAGGAACCCTTCGTCAAACAGCTGTTTTGAGCGAAGGTAGGCAATGTCCTCCTCGGTAAAATGAAGCTGCTGGATATATTTTACAACCTGTTCCAGTCCTGCCGCAATGGCAAAGCCGCCTTGATCCGGTATGTTGCGGAAAAACACATCAAAATAGGTGTTCCGTTTATAAAATCCATTTTTGAAATATCCGTTTGACATCGTAAGCTCGTAAAAGTCACAGAGCATAGACAAGTTTTTGTGATCCATTCTTCTCCCTCCGTCAATCTATCACATGAACCTGCAGGCTTTCCATCACCCTCAGCGCCGCCTGATTCTGTTCGGCGTCGTTGGAAGCGGTCAATGCCGAATGCAGTAAGATTTCCGTTTCCGGCTGTGCCGTCCTTGCCAGCACAACATTGGAAATGACACAGATATTCGACACCACCCCGCAAAACTCTATCGACTCAAAAGGAGTTTGCCTCAAATAGTCAAACAGCTTTTGGGAGCCAAAGGTTTCTTTTTCAAAAACCATATCGGACTCCTTTTTGGCGTTTCCTGTTTTTCCAAACAGGCCATGCCCTTCTGTTCCTTTGATGCAGTGCGCAATGGGGAGATGTTTTCCTTCGTAAGTGGAAAGGTATTTTTCGTCATGGGTATCCAGGGTGAACAGGACGGCGTCCCCGTTTTCATGGTACTCCTGAATCCGGGCCGCAATCCCGTCGTCCAGTTCCTTTGCAGCTTCAAAGCCCAAAGCGCCGGTTACAAAGTCGTTCTGATAGTCGATGACAATCAGGCATTTTTTCACGGTGCATCTTCCTTTCAGATAGATTTTACAATTCGGCTTGCCAGCAAATCCTCCAATGTCTTTCCGATGTCCGCATTCAGGCAGATGGATTGTTTGACAATCTCCTGGGGACAAACGGCTTCACCGAAATTTACGCAGGCATAAACCGCCTTTGGATTTTTCGCTGTCATCTGCCAGAAGGGGTACTTGATGATTGCCGGGGTATTCGCTCCCACCCCAAGCTCCCAAAACAGAATGTGCTGTCCTTCATGACGGCGGATAAACTCTCCATAACGGTCGGATGCGGCATACCAGCCATCGTCCTGCACAAAGCTCATATCACTGCGCAGGTTCATCGTCATGGGGGCGCCGCAAACCGGGCATTTGGGGATCAACTCTGCGGGGATCTTCATATCCTTCTGCTGAGCAGTCATCTGACGGACCATTTTTTCGTTGTCATAGGTTTTTTGATGGCAGGGCTTGGAGCATTGCCATAAGCCGTAATCACCCTGGGTGTAAAACAAGCGCTTTTTGTCAAACCCAGCAAGCTGGAATTGATGGTCTACATTGGTGGTGAGAACAAAATAATCTTTGTCCTTTACCAGCTCCAGCAGGTCCTGATAGGGCTTGCCGACGCCGGCTTCATAGCGGTTCACCAGGATCTGCCGGCTCCACCATGCCCAGTATTCCTCCAATGTATGATAGGGATAGAATCCGCCGGAATACATATCCTGTATGCCGTACTTCTTGTGAAAATCTGCAAAATATTTCTCAAACCTCTCCCCATCGTAGGCCATTCCCGCAGAGGCGGACATTCCTGCGCCTACACCGATCACAATGGCGTCGGCCGTCTCGATTTCCTGGTTCAGTTTTTCAATTTGCTCCGAGTAGTTTCCGGTAAATGTTGAGATCGGTCTCCTTGAAAACATTGAATATCACCTCCATGTTGCTTTGTGTGCACCTTCTATACTCTTTCACGGTTTGTATTGCAATGTCAGCCGCTTTCTCATTGGGAAAATGAAATTCCCCGGTGGAGATACAGCAGAACGCTATGCTTTGGATATGGTTCTGTTGGGCCAGTTCCAAGCAGGAGCGGTAACAGCAAGCCAGCAGGTCCTTGTCCTTCTGGGTGAGCCTCCCCCCTACGATGGGTCCAACGGTATGCAGGACATAACGGCAGGGCAGGTTAAAAGCCGGGGTGATTTTTGCTTTGCCGGTTTCCTCCTCACGGCCCTGCTTCTGCATCAATTCTGCGCAGGCCAGCCGAAGCTGAATCCCGGCGAAGGTGTGAATGGCGTTGTCAATGCACCTGTGGCAAGGGACAAAGCACCCCAGCATCTGACTATTTGCCGCATTGACAATCCCATCACAGCCCAGGGTGGTAATATCCCCCTGCCAAAGATAAATCCCTTCCTGCACCGGCCGCAGATCGGAAAGCCGGGTGATTCCCCTGCGCCGGATTTCCTCCTGAAGATAAGCGTCCTGCACCGCCAGAAATTCCTGGCCGGCGGGGCGGGGCATTCGAATGTTGAACAGGGAACGAAGAAGCTGTTTCTGCTCCTCCTCCTTCTCTGGAATTTCCATTCCCTGATATCTGGGCTGTTCTTCCAGCAGCGCATGAATCAGGTACAGCCGCCTTTCCTGCTGCGTCATTTGAATACACCTCCTGTGCCTTTTATCATAACTCAAATCGGGACATTCGTAAAGTACGCACCGTATTGCAGCATAGCTGCCCAGCTTGCGGAAAAAGGTTCTTGATGTTTTCGGATTGACCCGCCCCCGGCTCTACGCCATTGGGCGGGGG
>CAZWNI010000063.1:0-7444 GCA_964635385.1 uncultured Oscillospiraceae bacterium | reverse complement strand
GTACAGCATCTGGCTGATGGGCCCGATCTCCTGGTTGTTGATCCGCATCACCAGATCTTTGTACTTTAACTCCCCGATGGGAGAGATGACGGCGGCGGTGCCGGTGCCGAAGGCTTCCTTCAACTGACCGTTTTTGTAGGCTTCCGCCACTTCTTCAATGGTCAACTGCCGTTCGGTGACCTGATAGCCTTTATGCCGCAGCACTTCCAAAGCGCTTTTCCGGGTAATGCCGGGGAGAATGGTGCCGTCCAGTTCCGGGGTAACCACTTCGTCTCCAAGCACGAACATCACGTTCATGGCCCCCACTTCCCCGATATACTTATGGTGAATGGCGTCCAGCCACAGCACCTGGGAGTAGCCCTGCTCTTCCGCCACTTCCTGAGCCTTCATGGAAGCTGCGTAATTACCGCCGGTCTTGACATGGCCGGTGCCGCCCCGCACTGCACGAACGTAGTTGGTCTCCACATAGATCTTCACGGGAGCCAGGCCGCCTTCATAATAAGCGCCGGAGGGAGACATGATGATGAAGAATTTATAGTCAGTGGAGGTATGTGCCCCCAGGTTCCGCTCGGTGGCAATCATAAAGGGACGAATGTACAAAGAAGCACCGTAGGTTTTAGGCACCCACTCCGCATCCAATTCCACCAGGGCCTCCAACGCCTTGACACAGAAATCCACGTCGATCCTGGGCATACAGATCCGATCGCAGGAGGTATTCATTCGCTTGAAGTTTTCTTCCGGGCGGAAGAGCTGCACCACGCCGCCGGCAGTGCGGTACGCCTTCAGGCCCTCAAATACTTCCTGGCTGTAGTGCAGGCAGTTGGCGGCGGGACTCAGGGGTACATCCTGGAAAGGGAGGATTTTGGCATCGTGCCAACCGTTTTCCCGGTCCCAATCCATCATAAACATATGGTCGGTAAAGATGTTCCCGAAGCCCAGCTTGCTGTCGTCAGCAGGACGGGGTTTCGGTGTGTTGGTTTTTTCCACGGTGAATTCCACGCAAAAGCATCTCCATTTCCGTAATTCTGATTTAATTTCTATTATAACAACCTTGCTCCAATTTTACAACTGCTTTTTTGCCTCCAAAGCCATTTTTGGGTTTTTTCCCCATTTTGATCCCAAAACCCGGCGCTGAGCTTTCATTATTCCAAAATTAGAGTGAAAAACCGGCAATCCCAAAGAAAAAGTCCGGTTTCGGTTGCGCCGGTCCAAGCGGCAGTGTATAATAAAAAACAAGTCTGTTTTCCCCCGCCGGGAGAATAAGATGTAGGGAAAGAACAAGAACGGAAAGGGGTTTGGATCATGGGTTGGCTGGAACTGGTAATGATCGCCATTGGGCTGAGCATGGACGCTTTTGCGGTGAGTTTGTGCAAGGGGCTGAGTTTGGGGAAAGTAAACTGGAAGCATTGTCTGAAAGTGGGACTGTATTTCGGGGGATTCCAGATGGGAATGCCTCTGATCGGGTACTATCTGGGCAGCAGCTTTTCCGGGCTGATCCAGTCGGTGGACCACTGGATCGCCTTCGGGCTGCTGGCTGTGATCGGCGGCAACATGATCCGGGAAAGCTTCCACCAGGAAGAATGTCCCGACGCCTCCATGGGGGCAAAGGCCATGCTGCTGTTGGCGGTGGCTACCAGCATTGACGCCCTTGCGATAGGGGTTTCTTTCGCTTTTTTACAGATCGAGCACATCTGGCTGAGCTGCGGGTTGATTGGCCTGATTACCTGTGTGCTGTCCATGATCGGCATCAAACTGGGCAGTGTGGCCGGGGCCAAGCGGAAGTCTTTGGCGGAACGGATCGGGGGGATTCTTTTGATCCTCATCGGCATCAAGATTTTGTTGGAGCATTTGGGAATTTTGGCGTTTTAAGAAATCGAAAGCACCTTTTGGGAAAGTTTGCGAGTCCGGCTTGGTATGTAAATTTTGGTTCCGGCTCTTGACTTTTTCCCTGCCGATGGGGTATAATAGCTAAAAATCAAACCAACAAACGCTGTGAAAAGGAAAGTACATCGTCCGGCGCTTTTTCAGAGAGCCGCTCCCCGGCTGCAAGGGCGGCAAAGACCTGGCGGTGGAAAATGGCCTTGGAGCGACGCACCGAGGGGAGTTTCTCCCTTAGGCTGCGGCGGGTGTGCCCGTTACAGCGCTGCGCTGTGTCAGCAGCAAAAGAGGCCGGAGCATTCCGGTAAATCAGGGTGGTACCACGAAGAAGTTCTTCTCTCGTCCCTGGACCGATGGGTTCAGGACGGGAGTTTTTTCTTTTCCCGCCCAAAACAAAAAAGGAGTTTTGAACATGAAACCCGAAAACAACTACTACATTACCACTGCCATTGCCTACACCTCCCGCAAGCCCCACATCGGCAACAGCTATGAAATCGTCCTCACCGACGCCATTGCCCGATACCAGCGGCTTCTGGGCAAAAACGTCTTTTTCCAAACCGGCACCGACGAACACGGCCAGAAGATTGAGGAATTGGCCGAAGCAGCAGGCATCTCCCCCAAAGCCTATGTAGACGGGGTGGCCGGAGAGATCAAATCTTTGTGGGACTTGATGAACTGCTCCTACGACAAATTTATCCGCACCACCGACCCGGAACACGAGGCGGTAGTAAAGAAGATCTTCAAAAAGCTCTGCGACCAGGGCGACATTTACAAAAGCGAATACGAAGGCTGGTACTGCACCCCCTGCGAGAGCTTCTGGACCGAGACGCAGCTCCAGGACGGCTGCTGCCCCGACTGCGGACGGCCGGTGAAAAAGACCAAGGAAGAAGCCTACTTCTTCCGAATGAGCAAGTACCAGGACCGGCTGATGCAGTATATTGAGGACCACCCGGACTTTATCCAGCCGGAAAGCCGGAAGCGGGAGATGGTGAACAATTTCCTCAAACCCGGTTTGCAGGATCTGTGCGTCTCCCGGACCTCCTTTACCTGGGGCATTCCGGTGGACTTTGACCCCAAGCATGTAATCTATGTCTGGATCGACGCCCTGACCAACTATATCACCGGCATCGGCTACGACCCCGACGGCAGCAGCCCTCAATTTGAGCAGTTCTGGCCGGCGGACGTCCACATTATCGGCAAGGACATTCTCCGGTTCCACACCATCTACTGGCCCATTATGCTGATGGCGCTGGATCTGCCTCTGCCCAAGCAGGTGTTCGGCCACCCCTGGCTGCTGTTCAGCCAGGAAAAGATGAGCAAGAGCCGGGGCAACGTGATCTACGCCGACGACCTTTGCCGCCACTTCGGGGTGGACGGAGTGCGGTACTACCTGCTCAAGGAAATGCCCTTCGGCAGCGACGGCTCCATTACCTACGAAACGGTGATTGCCCGGTACAACTCCGATCTGGCCAATACCCTGGGCAACCTGGTCAACCGCACGGTGGCCATGACCAACAAGTATTTCGGCGGCAAAGTCTCCCGTCCCGCAGCCGGCGGCGAGCTGGACGCCCAGCTTATCCGGCTGGCGGAAAGCACGGTGGGAGAGTACCACAAGCTGATGGAGGGGCTTCGGGTATCCGACGCCCTGGAAGCCATCTTGAATCTGGCCCGCCGGGCCAACAAGTATATCGACGAAACCGCCCCCTGGGCTTTGGCCAAAGACGAGGCCAACCAGGAAAAGCTGGAAGGGGTGCTGTACCGGCTGCTGGAAGTGATCCGCTACCTGGGTGCGTTGCTCCAGCCCTTCCTGCCGGACACTGCGGAAAAGATCTTCGCCCAGATCGGCAGCCAGACCAAGAGTTTGGACAGCCTGAATACCTTCGGGGCGGAAGAAAGCTACACCGTGGGCAAGGCGGAACCCCTATTTGCCCGAATCGACGAAGCCAAAATGCTGGCCCAGCTGGAGGAAGAAGCCAACGCCAGCGCCCCCAAGGAAGAAAAGAAAGAGGAAGTGCCCGGCATTGCCCAGATCGGCATTGAGGATTTTGCCAAAGTGGAGCTGCGGACGGCGAAGATCACTGCCTGCGAGTCCATTCCCAAGGCCAAGAAGCTGTTGAAGCTCACCCTGGACGACGGCACCGGCACTCCCCGGACAGTAGCCAGCGGCATCGCCCCCTGGTACAAACCGGAAGACCTCACCGGCAAAACCATTGTGGTGGTGGCCAACCTGAAGCCCGCCAAGCTCTGCGGTGTGGAGAGCAACGGCATGATTCTGGCGGCGGACTGCCCAGGCGGTCAGGTAAAGGTGTTGTTCTTGGACGACTCCATTCCGGCGGGAAGCAGGATTCGGTAAGTAAGATTTGCGGGGGCTTTGCAGAATCCACCGCGTGGGATTCGTACCCACTGCGTGGGGTTCGTATCCACCGCGTGGGATTCGTACCCACTGCGTGGGGTTCGTATCCACTGTGTGGAATTCGTACCCCCACCATGCCTTCGGAAAAAGATTTTCAATCTTATTTCCTAAAAGGCTGGACCGAAAACTTTCAAGTCAGGAGGCTGTGTCATGCCCATTCAAAACATCTTCGATTCCCACGCTCACTACAACGACGGCCGCTTTGATGCCGACCGGGAGGAACTGTTTGCTGCACTGCCCCAGCAGGGGGTGCGCCGCATTCTCCACATGGGCTGTGACTACGCCACCTCCCTTTTGAGCCTGGAATACCAAACGGCCCACCCGAATTTATTCTTCGCCGCCGCAGGACTGCACCCGGAGGATATCCCTGAAACCGGCTGGGAGCAGGAATTGGAACGCATCACCGCTTTGGCAGAAAAACCGGAGGTGGTCTGCGTGGGGGAAATCGGCTTAGACTATTACTGGGACGCTTCCCGGAAGGAACTGCAAAAGCAGGTGTTTTCCGCCCAACTGGAACTGGCCAACCGTCTGGGCAAGCCGGTGAGCGTCCACTGCCGGGAAGCCACCGGGGACTGCATGGAGCTTCTGGCCAAGTACAAGCCCAAAGGAGCGCTGCACTGCTTTTCCGGCTCGGCGGAAACCGCCAAAGAGGTGGTGAAGCTGGGAATGTATTTGGGATTTACCGGGGTGCTTACCTTCCCCAACTCCAAAAAGGCACGGGCGGCGGTGGAGGCCGTCCCCATGGACCGGCTGCTGCTGGAAACCGACGCCCCCTACATGGCCCCGGTACCCTGCCGGGGACGGCGGTGTGACAGTTCCATGATCGCCCACACCGCCGCTGTAATGGCCGAACTCAAGGGAGTATCCACCCAGGAGATGGTGGATCAGTGTACCAAAAACACCTATGCTATGCTGGGGATTGCCCCGGAAGAATTGTAATCAAAGGAGACGTTATGCATACCAAAGATTTATTTTCCCGCCCCTACCCTACCTTTTCCTTAGAGATATTCCCGCCCAAAACCAAAAGCTCGGTGGAAACCATCTACACCACCCTCAGCGGCTTAAAGGGGCTGCCGGTGGACTTTATTTCGGTGACCTACGGGGCTGGGGGGAGCGGCGCTCAGAAAAACAAAACCTGCGAAATCGCCAGCCTGATCAAACGGGAATACGGCATTGAGCCGGTGGCCCACCTGACCTGCGTCTCCTCCACCCGGGAGGAACTGAAGGACACCCTGACCCAGCTCAAGGAAAACGGCATCGAGAATATCCTGGCCCTTCGGGGGGACATTCCCGAAGGGGTGGAGCCCAAGCACGATTTCTACCACGCCAACGAACTGGCCAGCTTTATCAAAGCCCACTATCCGGAGTGCAATTTGCTGGGAGCCTGCTATCCCGAAGTCCACTACGAAGCCCAAAGCATGGAGCAGGATATCCAAAACCTGAAGCACAAGGTGGACGCCGGGGTGAGCCATCTCATCACCCAGTTATTCTTTGACAACAGCCACTTTTACTACTTTATGGAAAAACTCCGGGCGGCGGGGGTGAATACCCCGGTGGAAGCGGGGATTATGCCCTTAACTACCGTCAGCCAGGTGCAGCGAATGGTAAGCATGTGCGGCGCCAGCGTGCCCAACGAATTGAGCACCCTGGTCAACCGTTACGCCGATTCCCCGGAAGATCTGGCCAAGGCAGGCATCGAATTTGCACTGAATCAGATTTACGATTTGATCCGCCACGGAGTACAGGGGATTCATCTTTACACTATGAACAACGTGGCTCTGGCCCAAACCGTAACCAAAGCGGTGCTGCCCGCCATGGGGAGAAGCCTCTAATGCAAAAGATCATCCGGGAATTGGACCGGCAGGAAATTCTTCGGTACTTAGGCTGGCGGGGAGGAGAGCTTTCCCCACAGATGGAGCAGCTTCTGACCCGGTGCATTCAGGACACCCTGGAGACCATTCGGCCATGTTACCGCTGCCAGTGTTTTCCCATCAAATTCACGCCGGAAGGCGTCCGGGTGGAACAAACCGGGCTGCTGCTTACCGGCGGTTCCATTGCCCGGCACCTGGAGGGGTGCCGCAGCGTTTACCTGTTAGCGGGCACCATCGGGCTGGCCCACGAACAGCTTCTGCGCAAAACCATGCTCACCCAGCCGGACGCCGGCGTGGTGCTGGACAGCTGCGGCTCAGCGGCGGCGGAGGCGGTGGCAGATCTGGCGGAACAGGAGATCCAAACGCTGGCAGCCGGCCAGGGGAAGTTTACCACCCCTCGGTTCAGCCCCGGCTATGGAGATCTTCCCTTAAGCTGCCAGCAGCCCTTGCTGGACGCACTGCGGGCCATGCAGACACTGGGAATGACGGTGAGCAGCGGCGGGCTGCTCTCCCCCAACAAGTCGGTGACCGCTGTCATCGGAGTGCGGGACACCCCAAGCACCCAAACCCTATCCCCCTGTGACGCCTGTCTGAAACGGGGAGACTGTCAATTTCGAAGGAGGAATCAGGTTTGCTGCCGATCCAAACAAGGTTAAAGGAAGGGAACTTTTTACTGCTGGACGGAGCCATGGGCACCATGCTTCAAGCGGCAGGCGCTCCCATGGGAAAAGTGCCGGAAGCCTTAAACATCACCCACCCGGAAGTGATTGCTTCTATCCATCAAAGCTATCTGGAGGCGGGGGCCCAGGTGCTGTACGCCAACACCTTTGCCGCCAATCCCTACAAAGTCAAAGATTGCCCTTATTCCTCCACTCAACTGTTCCAGGCCGGGGTCAAGCTGGCCAAAGACGCCGCCGGGGACCGGGCCTGGGTGGCCCTGGATCTGGGGCCCATCGGGGAAATGCTTGCCCCCAACGGCAGCCTGTCCTTTGACACTGCCTACGGCTACTACAAGCAGATGGTCACCGACGGCGCAGCGGCCGGGGCAGATCTGGTGGTGCTGGAAACCATGACCGACCTGCTGGAGCTGAAAGCCGCCCTGCTGGCAGTAAAGGAAAACAGCTCCCTCCCTGTCTTCTGCACCATGACCTTTGAGGAAAACGGCCGCACCTTTGCGGGGGTCAGCGTGGACTGCGCCGCAGTGACCCTGGAAGGGCTGGGAGCGGACGCCATGGGAATTAACTGTTCTCTGGGACCGGCAGAGATTCTGCCTCTGATCCGC
>CAZWNI010000062.1:7252-7486 GCA_964635385.1 uncultured Oscillospiraceae bacterium | reverse complement strand
TCCCGCAGATCCAGCCCGGTGAGCTTGTTGGTCTTCTCCAGCCGGTACACCAGGGTGTTCCGGTGGACGAACAGCTTCCGGGAAGTTTCGGAAACATTCAGGTTGTTTTCAAAGAAGCGGCGGATAGTAAACAATGTTTCGTGATCCAAACTTTCGATGCCGCCCTGGTGGAACACTTCCTTCAGGAAGGTTTCGCAGAGGGTCACCGGAAGTTGGTAGATCAACCGGGCAATG
>CAZWNI010000062.1:0-7242 GCA_964635385.1 uncultured Oscillospiraceae bacterium | reverse complement strand
CAGATTGTCGTATCGGACGATGGTTTCCTCGGTGTCGAACACCTTTCCCACTTCCAGCGCCACCTGGGCTTCCTTGAAGGAAACCGCCAGCTCCTTCACCCCTGTGACAGCAGTGCCGATACCCACTACAGCCTTGGTGTAAAACTCCCCGCTGAGGGTGTCGGCAACGGAACGGGCCAGCTTTTCCAAATCCTTGCTGTCAATGCCCGGCCGGATTTCTTTGATCAGGACAATGTCGTTTTCCCCGATGGAAAAGACAAAATCCTTCTGCTTGTCCGGAAACAGATTTTGCACCACATCATAGGTGGACACATCGTTGTCGCCGCTGACCCGGATCAGGAAAGCCACCCGGGTGGCGTCGGCGTTAAAGTGCAGTTCCCTGGCCTTGATATAAATATCGCCGGGGAGAATGTTGTCCAGCACTACATTTTTCACAAAGTTGTTGCGGTCGTACTTTTCATCGTAATACTGGTTGATGGAGGACAGGGAGATGGCCAAAAGCTGGGCATACTTGGAAGCGCTTTCGTCGGTTCCTTCCACAAACACGGCGTAGTCCGGTTTGATGTGGGGGCCGAAGGGCTTGTAGGTATAGCCGTCCCGGATAAAGGTGTCGTGGGAATCACTTAGATCCAGAGCGATAAACTCATTGGTCAACCCTACTTTGGACAAGTCACTGCATGCAATGATGGCGGCCGTCTCATCCACAACACCGATGACCCGATTGATCACATCTCGCATTTGGTGAACGACTCCCTGAAATAAACGATTCGACATCTTCATTCTCCTTTGCTGTCAAAGTGATGGGTATATAGTATTATTCTACCTAAAATCCCGTGTTTTTGCAACAGGTTTGCCGAATCTTTTTGTATTTTTTTGGACAGTATTCCTCAACAGGTCAGTTTGTTACAAATTGTCCCCGGAACTATGACAAATTGTAACACACTACAGCCTATTGTTTGTGAAAAAAATTTGAATCTTTAACATCAAAGCCGGATTTTGTCAAAAAACGGAAAAACAGCGAAGGAAACCCTCCGCTGTTTTGAAACATGAAAAACTGCAAGAAGCTCAGGCGGTGAAGCCGGACTCCACCAGGTTAACCAAGGCGTCCACGGCTTCTTTCTCATCGGTGCCATCGGCAATGATCCGGATCTGATGCTGTCCCAGAATCCCCAGGCTAAGAACTCCCAACAGGCTTTTGGCGTTCACCCGGCGTTCATCTCGCTCCACCCAGATAGAGGATTGGAATTCGTTGGCACGCTGAATGAAGAAGGTGGCGGGGCGGGCGTGGAGACCCACCTTATTTTTGACGATTACATCTCTTACATACATGACGATCTTCGCTCCTTGCTTCTCGTTGCTTTTTATTGGATTCGGGGCTGCATTCGCCGCAGAGCAGCAAAAAAATGCTCATTTTGCGCCTAACAACACTTATATTATAATCGTCATGAAAAATCCAGTCAATCCCTGAAAATCCAGTTTGGATTAAATGATAGATTAGGAAAATAAAAAAGCCTGGTTCTTATGAATTTTACACAAACTCTTTCAACGCGCCAAAAAGAAACTAACAAAACCATCAAAACCCAGGGGTGTCCGGCGGGGTTTTCTCGGTAATTTTCCTCTTTTTCCTCTTTTTTTCCGGCTGCGGCGGATGGGCTTCCAACCAGGCCTGGTACAGATCCGGGCGTTTTTTTTGGGTCTGCTTCAGGCTTTGTTCCAGCTTCCAGGCTTCAATGTTGGCATGATGGCCGCTCAGCAGCACCTCCGGCACCTCCCGCCCGTCCCACACTCTGGGGTGGGTGTACTGGGGATGCTCCAGCAGACCGTCATAATGGCTTTCCCGGGCAAAGCACTCTTCCTGGGGCAGCACTCCCGGCAGCATTCGGGCCACGGCGTCGGTGACTGCCAAAGCCGGCAGCTCTCCTCCGGTCAGGACAAAATCCCCCAGGGAGATTTCCTCATCTACAATCTTATCCAGAATCCGCTGATCCACCCCTTCGTAGTGGCCGCAGAGAAGGAACAGCCGGGGGCGCTTGCTCAGCTCCACCGCTTTTTTCTGGGTGAACTGGGTTCCCTGAGGGGAAAGGTAGATGACCCAGGGCTTTTCCTGCGCCATGGCCTCCACTGCCTGGTAACACCGCCAGATGGGGTCCGGCTGCATCACCATGCCCTTGCCGATGCCGTAGGAATAATCGTCCACCCGGTTGTGCTTGTCCAGGGTGTAATCCCGGATATTATGGCAGTGAACCTCCAGGCAGTTTGCTTTTCTGGCCCGCCCCAGAATGGATTCGCTGAGATACGCCTCGCACATCTCCGGGAACAGGGTGGCGATGTCAATCCGCATCAGTCAAACAGTCCTTCCAACGGGGTAATAAGAATTTTTTCCTGCTCCGGGTCCACCTGTTTCACCACCTGGGGAATGGCAGGAGCCAGCAGCAGCCGTCCGTCCGGGGCTTTGATGTGGTAGATATCGGAAGCGCCGGTGTTGGTTACGCCCACCAATACCCCGTACACCTTTTCCGGGTCCCCGGCGTCCGCCACGGTGCTGCCCAGCAGGTCCTGGATAAAATACTGTCCCGGCTCCAGCGCCAAATCCTTCCGGTTCAGGTACAGCATCTTCCCCCGCAGCCGCTGGGCGTCTTCCAGAGAATTAACGCCGTCCAGCTTCAGGATCACCACGTTTTTGTGTATCCGGCCCTGCTGCAATCCAATGGGGTGTTTCCCCTGGGAATCCAGGTACAGCATGGACAAATGGCAGAGTATCTCCGGGTCGTCGCAGTAGCACTGGGCCCGAACCTCTCCCATAACCCCATGGGTGGAGACGACTTTTGCAGCTTCCAGATAGGGTTTCATCATAACAGTTCTCCTCCTGGTAAGGAAAAAGGACTGCAACAGGCAGTCCTCGCATTCCATCAATCAATTTCCACGGCGATC
Organism: uncultured Oscillospiraceae bacterium; assembly: GCA_964635385.1. GTDB lineage: Bacteria > Bacillota > Clostridia > Oscillospirales > Ruminococcaceae > Egerieicola. Next base: position 4,311 of record CAZWNI010000062.1, on the reverse strand, counting down.
CGCTGGTCGGTGCGGCTGGCGCCGGCACGCATCACCACACGAATGGCTTTTGCGATCCGGCCCTGCTTGCCGATGATCCGGCCCATATCTTCCGGCGCTACATGGAGATGGTAGACCACCACGCCCTCTTCATCGGGCTGGTCCACCTCCACCTGTACTGCGTCTTTGTTTTCCACCAGACCCCGTGCAATGGTTTCCAATAATTCTTTCACAAACAATCCCCTCTCTGCGATGTTCGGGAGCATTGCTTTTTTACAGCACGTTGTGTTCCTTAAACAGCTTCTTTACCGTCTCGGTGGGCTGAGCGCCATTGGCGATCCATTTCTTGGTCTTTTCTGCGTCCACGCTGATCACTTTGGGATTCTTGGTGGGATCGTAGTAGCCCAGTTCTTCAATGAACCGGCCGTCCCGAGGATACCGGGAATCTGCCACTACAAAACGATAAAAGGGAGCTTTCTTGGCGCCCATACGGCGCATTCTGATTTTTACTGCCATGTTTCATTTCCTCCTGTTCGCTTGCAGCGAAAAATAAAATATATCAATCAAGAATGGGGCCGGCAGCAAATCCTGCCGAATTCCTTCTCAATTTACTTAAAAACCCATGCCGCCCATGTTTCCCATATTCCGAAGGAGGGCCCGGCGGCTCATTTTGCCCTTCTTCCCCTTGCCGGAGAACTGCTTCATCATCTTCTGCATCTGCTCAAACTGCCGCAGCAGCTTATTCACATCTTCCACCTTTTGGCCGCTGCCGGCGGCAATCCGGCGCTTCCGGGAAGGATTGATGAGCTTGGGGTTTTCCCGTTCGGCCGGGGTCATGGAGCGGATCAAGGCTTCCACATGGACAAGTTGCTTGTCGTCGATGTCCTCTTCCTTGATCTTATCCCCACCGGGAAGCATTCCAATGATCTGCCGCAGGGACCCAAGCTGCTTGATCTGCTGCATCTGCGCCAAAAGATCTTCCATGTTGAAGGTGTTTTCCTTCAAGCGGCGCATCATTTTGTCCGCTTCTTTCTGATCCACCGCAGTCTGCGCCTTTTCAATGAGGGTCAGCACATCTCCCATGCCCAGAATCCGGTTTGCCATTCGATCCGGGTGGAAAGGCTCCAAGTCGTCCAGCTTTTCCCCGGTGCCTGCAAACTTAATGGGCCGCCCGGTCACCGCCAGCACGCTGAGGGCCGCACCGCCCCGGGTGTCGCCGTCCAGCTTGGTCAGCACCACCCCGGTGATGTCCAGCTGTTCGTGGAAGCTCTTGGCCACATTCACGGCGTCCTGGCCGGTCATAGCATCTACCACCAGCAGGGTTTCGTGAATCTCCAGGTTTTCCTTCAAGCCCTTCAACTCCGCCATCAGCTGCTCGTCGATGTGGAGCCGGCCCGCCGTATCCAGGATTACCAAATCGTTGCCGTGGTCCTTGGCGTGGGCAATGGCTTTTTGGGCAATCTCCAAAGGCGGACGCTGCCCCAGCTCAAACACCGGGACCTCCGCCTGGGCGCCCACCACCTTCAACTGTTCAATGGCGGCAGGGCGGTAGATGTCGCAGGCCGCCAGCAAAGGCCGGTGCCCCTGTGCCTTGAAATACTTGGCCAGCTTGGCGGAATGAGTGGTTTTACCGCTGCCCTGCAAACCCACCATCATCACCACGCAAGGGGGGTGGGCAGGGAACTGAATCCGGGCATTTTCACTGCCCATGAGGCGGATCAGTTCTTGGTGGACAATTTTGATTACCTGTTGAGCGGGGGTCAGGCTTTCCAGCACCTCAGCGCCCACAGCCCGTTCGCTCACCGACTTCACAAAGTCCTTGACCACTTTGTAGTTGACGTCCGCTTCCAACAGGGCCAGGCGGACTTCCCGCATGGCCACTTTGATGTCCTCTTCGTTGAGCTTTCCCTTTCCCTTCAGACGTTTGAAAACGGCATTGAGCTTTTCGGATAATCCTTCAAAGGCCATGACGGAACCTCCCTTACTCCGGAATGTGCTGCCCGGAAAGCTCCATAATCTGCCGGGCATTCTGCAAAAGCTGTGCGGAATATTTGTATTCGTCGCTGATATGATAGATGTTTTCCGCCAGCCGGCGGATCTGCAACATATCTTCCTGTAGCTGCTGCTGACTTTTCAGCAGGCCCAATTTGTCCTCCAACTCATAGAGGTACTCTTCTCCCCGCTTGATGCTGTCCCGCACCCCTTGCCGGGTAATCTCCTGATGGGCGGCGATTTCTCCCAAAGACAGGTCCTGGTTGTAATAGAGATCAATCACATCTCGCTGCTTATCGGTGAGCAGTTCGCCGTAAATATCGAGCAGAATCGCTACTTCCACATTTTTTTCCAAACGCTCACCTTCTCCGCCATTGCTGTAAAGTCAGCCGCTTTACAAGTAGCCATTATACCCAATCTCCGGTAGGTTGTCAAGGGTCATGCCTTGTTTTTTCTGAATTTTTTCTGATTTATTTTCCTGAAAAACATACTGAAGCGGACTTTTCCCCAAAAAAGAACCCCTGCCGAAGCAGGGGTTCCAACCATTGGAAGAAAAGCTATCAGTTGGTGATGGTGTTTTCCGTTTCTTTGTCGAAAATGTGAATGTTGTTCATATCCAAAGCAACCTTCACATTGTCGCCGGGCTTGGCGGTAGAACGGGCAGAAACCCGGGCGGTCAGGCTGACGCCTTCCACGGTCAGGTACAGATAAGTTTCTGCGCCCATCATTTCGGTAACATCTACGTTGGCCTCCACAATTCCGGTGGCAACGCTGGAGAGGAACATCTCCTCGTCGTGGATATGTTCCGGACGGATACCCAGGATTACTTCTTTCCCCAAAACGGACTTCACGCCGTCGTTGATCTTGTTTTCCGGCAGCGCCAGCGTGTACTTGCCGTCGCAGATGTCCAGGCAGTATTTGCCGTTCTTCTGAGTTACGGTGGCGTCCAGGAAGTTCATCTGGGGAGAGCCGATGAAGCCTGCTACGAACACATTGCAGGGATAGCTGTACAGGTTCTGGGGAGTATCCACCTGCTGAATGAAGCCGTCCTTCATAACTACGATCCGGGTGCCCATGGTCATAGCTTCGGTCTGGTCGTGGGTTACATAAATGAAGGTGGTGCCCAATCTCTGGTGCAGCTTGGAGATTTCGGTTCTCATCTGGGCACGGAGCTTGGCGTCCAGGTTGGACAGAGGTTCGTCCAGCAGGAACACTTTGGGTTCACGGACGATCGCACGGCCCAATGCAACACGCTGGCTCTGACCGCCGGACAACGCCTTGGGTTTCCGGTCCAGCAGGTGGGAGATGTCCAAAATCCGGGCAGCTTCTTCCACTCTCTGCTTGATTTCAGCTTTGGGAACCTTCCGCAGCTTCAAGCCGAACGCCATGTTGTCGTACACGGTCATATGGGGATACAGAGCATAGTTCTGGAACACCATTGCAATGTCTCTGTCTTTGGGAGATACGTCGTTCATCAAATTTCCGTCAATGTACAACTCGCCTTCCGAAATCTCTTCCAGACCGGCAATCATCCGCAGAGTCGTGGATTTGCCGCAGCCGGAAGGACCGACCAGAATGATAAATTCCTTGTCTTCGATTTCCAGGTTGAAGTCGCTAACCGCTACCACGTTGCCTGCATACTTTTTGTAAATGCCTCTCAGAGATAATCCTGCCATACCTTTGGCCTCCTAAATTTTAATTTTCATGTGTTTTCTCGTCATTCACACACAAGAAACATGAGAACGCTGTATTATTATAATACCAAATTCCGGCGGAAATAAACAGTATCTTTTTAACTAAAGTTTTAAAAACAAAATTGTAGAATCCAACCAATTCTTTTTTCTGTCAAGGCTTTTCTTGGGCTCATAGTGTAGAACTTGTCAAAATTTTAGGCAATTCTTTGTGCAATATTTCCCTGCACTCTCCCGGCCGCAATTCGGTGTCCAACGGCAGTCCGCCCAGCCGAATCCGTTCAAGGGCAAGCACCCGGCTGCCGCAGGCCGCCGCCATCCGCCGTATTTGATGGTACTTTCCTTCCCGCAGCACAATCTCCACCAAGGCGTTTTCCCTCTGCTCCAGCAGTTTTATCTGGGCGGGAAGACACCGATAGCCGTCCTTGAGCACACAGCCTTTTTCAAATTGTTCTGCCATAGCCGGGGTGAACTGTCCGGCCAGCAAAGCACGGTAGGCCTTCTCCACATGGCGCCTGGGGGAGAGCATCTGGTGGGCGAAATCCCCATCGTCGGTAATCAGAACAAAGCCGGTGGTGTCCTTGTCCAACCGGCCGGCAGGGAACAGTCCCGGCCGCCGGTATTCCTCCGGCACCAGGTCCAGCACTGT
>CAZWNI010000061.1:0-7537 GCA_964635385.1 uncultured Oscillospiraceae bacterium | reverse complement strand
GCCGAAGTAGGAGAGATGCTCCAACTCCCGGTTCAAGGTAAACCGCAGGCCGAATTCCGGCAGCAGGGGCTGTCCGGAAATGCCGTTGTACTGGGCGCTGACCAAAATCTCCCCGCTGCTGTTGACCGTGTAGCTCACGGCCACATCCAGCCTGGGCAGACTGGGAGCGCCAAACCGATAGCGCACCGTCAGGGTGGTGCGGTCCGGGTCGATGTCGTAGCTGTGTTCCGTGGGGCGGCCCAGCAGATCCGCCGCCGCCCAGATGCCGCTATCCTGCGGGAACTTCCAGCCGATGTCATTGCTGGTGGAAGCCCGCCAGTAGCAGGGGCGGGGCGGCAGGGCCACCAATTCTTTTCCGTGACGGGTCAGGGAAACAATGCCCCCCTCGGTCAAAGAGAACAGCACGCTGCCCCCTTCCCATTTCGCACCCACGTTCCAGCCCCCTTCGACGATCTCCAAAGGACCTCCCCGCTGGAAGGTGGTGTGCCGGGAGCCTTCCGCCAGCTTTTCCCCAAAGGTCACGGGACAGCCCGCCTTGGCCCAGGGGGTATCCTGCGCCAGCACCGCCACCGCCGAGAGCAGCAGATCCTCCTCCCCGGCTTCCGGGAAGATCAGGGGGATCACCTCCGTCTCTCCGGGGCCGGCGGTAAGGTTAAATTCCTGACGGAACACTTCCTTCCCTTCCTGCACCGCAGTGCAGATCAGCTTCAAATCGGAGAGGTTGGAGAACAGCCGGCGGTTTTCCACCGCCACCCGGTTCCGGGCCACGGTGATCCGCACCGGGGAGTACACCTGCTTGACCTCCTGCATTTTGGGGGATTCGGTGCGGTCGGCAAACAAGATGCCGTTGCAGCAGAAGTCATAGTCGGTGGGGCGGTCCCCGAAATCCCCGCCGTAGCAGTAGTTGCCCTTTTCATCTAGCAGGCATTGGTCCGCAAAGTCCCAGAGAAAGCCGCCCTGATAGCCGGGGTACTGTTCCAGCTTTCTGTATTCGTCCAGGCCGCCGCAGGAATTGTGCATGGCGTGGGAATACTCGCAGAGCAGGTAGGGCTTGGCCGAGCTGCTTTCCAGATACTCCCTGGCCTGGGACGCCTTGGCGTACATATGGCTTTCAAAATCGGAGATATGCTGGAAATCCCGGTAGAAGTTTACCCCTTCATAATGTACCGGACGGGAGGGGTCCCGCCGGCGGATAAAATCACTGACGGCCTCCAGACCGGCGCCGGCAAAGGATTCGTTGCCGCAGCTCCAAATCACAACGGAGGGGTGGTTTTTATCCCGTTCCACCATACTTCTGGCCCGGTCCACCACAGCTTCTTTCCATTCTTCCCGGCTGCCGGGAAGGTTCCACTGGGGAGAAAGCCCCTCCGCCTGGGCCCAGCTTCCATGGGTTTCCAGGTTGGTTTCGTCAATGAGGTAGATGCCGTATTGGTCGCAGAGCCGGTACCAGGCAGACTGGTTGGGATAATGGCTGGTGCGGACGGCGTTGATGTTGTTGCGCTTTAAGCAGAAAATATCCTCAAGCATAACTTCTTCCGGCACCGCCCGGCCATGTTCGGGACAGAATTCATGGCGGTTCACCCCTCGAAGCTGCAGCTTTTTTCCGTTGATGTGGTAAGCGCCCCACGGCATGGTCGCTTTCCCGCATCACCCAAAGTTCCAGGGTGTAGAGGTTGGGAAACTCCCCGCTCCACAAGGCGGGCTGCTCCACCGGAATGGAAAACCGGCCGTCCCAGGCGCAGCTTTCCCCTTTGCCCACTTCGACGCCGTCCGGCCCCACCAGCCTGGCGGTGACGGCGCAGCCTTTGGTTTGTCCGGCGCAGCGGTACTCCACCGCCAGCTCCCCGCTGGCGTAATCCTCGGCAAGGCCGGGGTGCAAAAACAAATCTTCCAGGTGGCATTCCGGACGAGCCACCAAGGTCACGTCCCGGTACAGTCCGGAAAGCCGCCAAAAGTCCTGGTCCTCCAACCAACTGGCGGAGCTGCGGCGGAACAACTGGACGGAAAGGGTATTCTCCCCGGCAACGTTCAGCCAGGGGGTCAGGTCAAATTCACTGGGGGTGGCGCTGTCCTCCCCATAGCCAGCAAAATGGCCGTTGCAGAACACATAGATGGCGCAGTCCGCTCCGTGGAACACCACGCTGACCTCTTTGCCCTGCCAGTTTTCAGGGAGCGTGAAGGACTTCCGGTAACAGGCCAGGCTGCGGTCCGGGACGGGAGCGCCGATTTCCGCCTCCAGCTTCCCGTCCCAGGGATACTGCACGTTGGTGTACTGAGGCTTCCACACCCCCTGCAGCTGCAGGTGTCCCGGCACCTGGATCTGGCGCTGGGGGGCCCCATCTTCCAGGCAGAATGCCTTCACCCCCGGATCTTCCGGGTCCTCAAAGACAGACAGCTCCCAGACGCCGTTGAGGGAGAGCTCCAAATCAGAGCGCTCCAACCCGGCCCGGGTGGCGAAATAATGGTCGGAATGAGCATCCCGGCGGTTGACGGCAAAGACTTTCGGGTCGTCCAGCCACTGGTACGAATATTCCACAGATTCCATATCGGTTCTCCTTTGACTGTGTTGGTCTTACTGCCCTGCCCCGGCTGTCAAAAGGCGCTGCCGCCGAAGAAGGGGAAAAGCTGCCGGAAAGCGGCAGCTTTGGGATCGAGTTATTCTCCGTAATAATAATATGCGCCGTAGCCTTTGCCTTCCACCGCAGCATCGTTGTACAAAAAGCCCAGGATATTTGCTTTGGCAAACTGAAACTGCTCAAGGGCCGCTTGGAGCATCTTCTTATCCGTCACATTTTCCCGCACCACAAACACCACGCCGTCGGCATAACGGCTGAGGACCATACTGTCGGCGACTATGCCGATGGGAGGCCCATCCAGAAAAACATAGTCGTAGTATTCTTTCAGGCGTTCCACCAGCCCCTGCATGGCGTTGCTGGACAACAGCTCCGCCGGGTTCGGCGGGATTCGACCGGAAACAATGACATCCAGGTTGGTGTATTCCGTAGAGAGCAGCATATCGTTGATTTTGGAATGGCCGGTGAGCAGGTTGGACAGCCCCTCCCGCCGCCGCATCTCCAACAGGGCGTTGATGTTGGGGCGGCGCAGATCGCAATCGACCACCACCGTCTTAAAGCCCGCCTCACCAAAGGTAATGGCGGTATTCAGGCAACTGGTGGACTTCCCTTCCCCTTGAATGGTGGAGGTGAACAGCAAAACCTTGCTGTCCTTATCCGAAAAAGAAAATTCCAGATTGGTTCGCAGGGTCTTATAGGCCTCCTTCACAGCAAAAGAAGTGTCATTGCTGAGAATCTGATCGGTGGGAGATGAAAGGCCCTTTTTCTCAATTTTCTGTTTCATCTTAATCATTCCTTCATCACTCCCTTCACTCTCTCCCTGTTTTATCAGACGCATGCTGTGCACTGTAATTTATCCCCGCACTGGAGCCTATATTGGGGATGATCCCAAGCAAAGGATAGCCGAACATTTCGGACAGGTTGTCCTGCTGGGTAATCCGGGTATCCAGGAAACTGGCCACCAGCGCCGCACCCACGCCGATAAGCAGGCCCACTGCAAAGCCCATCATAAGGTTGCGGCTGGTGCTGGGGGAGCTGGGGGAGGTTGGCACGGAAGCATACTGGGGCACCGTCACCGAGCTTCCCTCCACAAGGGTCTGGATGCTGGAAGGGGTCACCTGCGCCACGGCGTTGGCAACCCTGGCCGCCTCTTCCGGGTCCGTACTGGTGACGGTGACCACCAGAATCTGGGTTTCATCGACGACGCTGACAGAGATCATCGAGGAAAGCTGCTGGGCAGAATAATCGCCGTCCAATGCCCCGCTGACGTCGTTGAGCACTGTTTCGGAATAAAGCAACTCAGCATAGGACGTAGCCAACTGAATCGACGCCTGAAGCTGCGCCGAAGATATTTCACCTTGAGTAGAAGAAACGCTGGAGTAGTTGTTGACGTAAAGCCAGCAGGACGCCTGGTACTGGGGGGTGATGAAAAACTTGGTGATGATGGCGGCTGCCGCCACACCGATCACCACTGCCGCAATCACCCACAAAATTCGTTTCCAAACGGCTTGCAGCAGCCGGGTAATGGAAATGGTATCCCCTTCTCCCTGCACCGGTTCCGGTTTGTATACAGCCATGAAATTGCCTCCTCTAATGTTATGCATATCTATTTGAGCCGCAAGATATAAAGTGACGGAACCCATCTGAAATGTCCCTGTTTTTCTCCACGCAGGCTCTTTCTTATCACACACAATGCAACGTATTTTATTATATCCATGTCCTGCCTTTTTGTCAATATAAAAAAATTTAAGATTTTTTGTTCTCCTTTCATCGTGTTACAAATTATTCACCACTTCACCAAACGGCAGGCCCGGTTAGAAAAAGTTCAGAACCGTTTAGAAAAAGTTTATGGTTTCTTGCGCCGCTGGTTATGGTTATCCGCTAAGATAAAACCACTGAAAGCAAATCAAAAGCAAGGAGCGTTTCCCATGATTGATTTTGTACAGAATGTCAACTGGGCAATTTTTCTTCTCTTTACCCTGTGTTATTCTTACCAATTTATTTATGCAATCGTCGCCTTGGTGAAAAAGCCGAAAAAGGTAGAAGCCAAAAAAATGCACAAATACGGCGTTTTGATCTCCGCTCGGAACGAAAGCGCCGTCATCGGCAACCTGATCGACAGCATCAAGGCACAAAATTACCCCTCCCACCTGGTGGACATCTTTGTGGTGGCGGACAACTGCACCGACGACACCGCCGCCATTGCCCGCAAGCACGGCGCCATTGTCTACGAACGGTTTAACACCGAAAAGGTAGGCAAGGGGTATGCCCTGGACTACCTGCTGAAAATCATTGACAGCATCTACTCCTACAAGGGCTACGAAGGTTACTTCGTCTTTGACGCCGACAATGTGCTGGACCCCAACTTTATCTCCGCCATGAACGCACAGTTCGACCAGGGCTACAAGGTGCTGACCAGCTACCGCAACTCCAAAAACTTCGGCACCAACTGGATCAGCGCCGGCTACGCCTTGTGGTTCCTGCGGGAAGCCCGGTACTTAAACAATCCCCGGATGATGCTGGGCACAAGCTGTGCAATCTCCGGCACCGGCTTTTTGGTCAGTGCAGAGATCATTCACCGCCAGGGCGGCTGGAAGCATCACCTGCTCACCGAGGACATTGAATTTTCCATCGACAACGCCATCCAGGGCGAGAAAATCGGTTATTGCCACGACGCCATGGTTTACGACGAACAGCCGGATACTTTCCGGATGAGCTGGCGTCAGCGTCTGCGCTGGGCCAAGGGCTTTTATCAGGTGTTTGGCAAATACGGCAAAAACCTGGTGTCCTCTGCTGTGAAAACCCGCAGTTTCTCCGCCTTTGATATGCTGATGAATATTTCTCCCGCCATGATCCTGTCCATGCTCTGCATCCTGTTCAACTTCGGTTTCTTGATTGCAGGCGCATTGACGGCGGATTCCGCACTGCTGTCGGCCACCATGTCCAGCATTTTCATGACTCTCTTCAACTTCTGCGGCATCCTGTTCCTGTTCGGCACATTGACTGCCATCACCGAGCGGAAGAACATTCACTGCTCCACCGGCAAGAAGATCCTCTACTGCTTCACCTTCCCGGTGTTTATGCTGACCTACATTCCCATTGCAGTGGTGGCTCTCTTCAAAAAGATTGAGTGGAAGCCCATTCCTCACGGTGTGTCCAAAACCCTGCAGGAAATCACCCAGTAAACATTCATTCCGATCCACTATTCCATCCCGGCTGTCCGCCGGGGTGGATTTTGTTCGTCAGGAGGCTCTATGAAACTGGAATGGTACCGGCGGCAGATGCGCCGTCCCCTGTTTTCCTCCCCGCTTTTTTGGCAGGTCAACCGGGGGCTGAGCCTGCTGGTGGCGTTGGGATACGGGATCGTTCTGCTGGGACTTGGATTGCGGGGAAGCTGGCTGCGGCTGGCCTTTGCCCTGGCGGTCCCTGGGGCTGTTTTTCTGCTCGTCCGCTGGCTCCGGATAAAACTGAACCGTCCCCGCCCCTTTGCCGTACTGGGAGAACCGCCCCTCCACCCCCATGAACCCGGCCAGGGCTGCCCCAGCCGGCACACCGCCAGCGCCGTCATTCTATGCTGGACCGCCCTGCTGCTCCCCGGCTGGGTGGGATGGAGTATATGGGGCGTGCTGCTGGTGTTGGCCTGCCTCATCGGGACTGTCCGGGTTTTCACCGGAATGCACTTTCTTCAAGATGTGCTGCTGGGCGCAGGGGTATCCGTTTTCATCGGCGCCCTGGCTTACCTGCCTCTGCTGTTGTTTGCTTTGTTTTAAGAAACCGGATTTCTGTCCGATTTTTGGGACTTAATCCCAATCGGGCAGTTTTTTTGCACAAAATTAAGAACAAATGTTCGTTTTTCTGTTGACAAGGGTGAAGGAAGAGAATACCATCGAATTGCAGTCAACAAAACAATCTCGGACGCAGGAAAGGACGGATGTGCAATGAAACAACTGGCGCAGGAGTATCGTCAATCGGCGCAGTTATTGAAACGGCGGCGCAGGGAATTGAAGCAGAAACTCAAAGAAGGCCAAATGGGAATCCTGGGCATGACTCAGAGGGAGGAAAACCGGCTGAGGGAACGTATCCAGCTATTGGAACTGGAATACTGGGACACCTTACAGGTTTCGGAATACCTGGAACACTATTATGACCGCACCCGTCCCAGCCATTTTTAACAGGAGGTATGCCTTTGCAATACGGGAATCATTCCTTGGAACAAATGCTTTCTCATCTGCCCCAAGAAGAACAAAGCACCTACCGGCGCTGGCTGAACCAGGTGCTGCGGGAAGTGGTTCGCACCAGGCTCACCCCCCGCCAGCAGGAGGTACTGCATTTTTACTACCACTGCGGGCTGAATCTCACGGAGATTGCCCAAGCCCTGCACCGGAATCCTTCCACGATCTGCCGCACAAAGCAACGGGCTTTGCAGCGCATCCAGATGTACTTGGCAATATTACCAAAGCAATGACTTGACATCAAAAAACTTTTGTGCTATAATCGCTGTCATATTAAGAGGGAGAAGATCCGGCTGTTTCCATCTTTCCGAAGCAGACTTGGATTTTCATTGCAGCCAGCCAAAACAGCATGGGAAAATGGCTGTCCTCAGAAAGAATCGAGGGAGCGAGTATGGACAAAATGTTGATCACCTTATTGTTTGTAACCATGTCGGCCTGCCTGTTGGGGGCACTGATTATCCGACTCAATGCTTCAAACGCTGAATAATCTCGCAAATCTTTGTTGAAAATCCATGCAATCCAAAACCACCGCCGTTCCGTCCGAGGGAGGAGTACGCCCCTCTCTCGGACGGTTTTTGTTTGTCCGGTTGGTCGGAGAAACGGAACGCAAAGGGAACCATTCTCCCATGGAACCTTCTCATTGGATACCAGGGTCGTTGGGAACTCGATGTTCAAGCCGTCCTGTATCAAATGATATAATTCATAAAAACGCCCTGCAAAAACGATTTTGCA
>CAZWNI010000060.1:4958-7762 GCA_964635385.1 uncultured Oscillospiraceae bacterium | reverse complement strand
CCCAACGGCGCAGAGCCGAGGGCGGGTCAATCCGGAAACATCAGGAACCTTTTTCGACAAACTGTGACGGCGCTTTGGAGCGCCGTTTTTTGAAAGGACCGCTTATGGACTGTTTTACCCGCTTTCTCTCGTTCCTCCGCCCAGGGGATACCGTGGTGGTGGCCCTTTCCGGGGGGGCGGATTCGGTGTGCCTTTGCCACCGGCTGCTAACGGCGCCGAACCGCACCTTTTCCCTGCTGGCGGCCCATCTGAACCATGGCCTGCGGGGGAAAGAAAGCGACGGGGACGAAGCGTTTGTCCGCACCCTCTGTGAAACTTGGGGAATCCCTCTGGTGGTGAAAACCATGGCGCCGGGGGAACTGGCTGCAAAGAAAGGGCTTTCCATAGAAGAAGCGGGGAGACAGGCACGGTACAACTGGCTGGAGCGGCTGCTGGCGGAAGATGAGCGCCGGGTGCTGGTCACCGCCCACACCGCTTCCGACCAGGCGGAAACCCTGTTGTTTTTCATGAGCCGGGGCAGTTCTCTGGCGGGACTGGGAGGCATTCCCTTCCGGCGGGGAAAGATCTACCGCCCTCTGCTGGACGTCACCGGTGCGGCGGTGCGGGACTACTGCGCCGTCCACGGGCTGGATTACCGGGAGGATTCCTCCAACCGGTCTTTGGAGTATACCCGCAACCGTCTCCGGCAGCAGGTGATGCCGGTGCTGCGGCAGATCAATCCTAAGGCGGACACTGCTATGGCCCGGCTGGCCCGGGACTGCCGGGAAGATGAGGAGTGCCTGACCCAACTGGCCCGAAAAGCCCTGGAGGACGCCCGGAGTGAGGAAGGGTATTCTACCCAAGCCTTGCAGGCCCTTCCCCCTGCTTTGCAGCGGCGGGCGGCGGCAGAGCTTCTTTTGCGGCAGGGGCTTACCATCACCCACCGGGAGGTGGAACAGCTAACCGGGCTGTTTTCCAAGGCCGGCTCCTTTTTCCGCCGGGGAAAGGGGTATTGCGCCGGACAGGGAGTGTTGGTCCCTTTGCCCCAGCCGGCGGCGGACTGGCCCGGATTTCCCTTAAAACCGGGGCGATTTCAAGGCCCCGGAGGAAATTGGTTTGAAATTCAAAAAATTGACATAGATTCCCCGCAAAAACTTTATACTTTTTCCTGGTTTCGTCTTGCACTTTTTTTGGATTGTGGTAAAATATCCAAAGGTGCAGGTTTTCGCACCCGCCAGCCGGGAGATGTTTTGTCCCTTCCCGGAAGAAAAGGGACAAAAAGCTTGAAAAAGTGGTTTGAGGAAACCAAAGTGCCGGCGTGGCGGCGCCAGTACCGCTGGGTTTTGGCAGATGATTTGGGCGCAGCGGCCGTAGAAGGGTTGGGAATCGACCAACGGGTGGCTCCGGATTCCTCCACTGGGCAGGTTTGGGCCATCTGCCCCCTGCAAGAAGGAGAGTGAGAGAATGCACCCGGATCTAAGCTCGGTGCTGCTGACCCATCAACAGATTGCACAGCGCACCGCCCAGCTGGGGGAAGCCGTCAGCCGGGATTATCGGGGCAAAGAATTGACCGCTGTCTGTGTGCTGAAAGGAGCGGCGCTGTTCTTTTCCCAGTTGGTTCAAGAAATCAAACTGCCTGTGACCCTGGATTTCATTCAGGTATCCAGCTACGGCAAAAGCACCGTGTCCAACGGAAAGCTGGTTTGGATCAAACAACCGGAATTTCCGGTGTCCGGAAAGCACATTCTGTTGGTAGAGGATATTTTGGACACGGGGTTTACCCTGTGGAACGTCCGGCAGAAGCTGATGGGACAGGGTGCAGCCAGCGTGAAAATCTGTGCGCTGCTGGATAAGCCTGCCCGACGGAAGGTGTCCCAGATTCAGGCGGACTATGCCGGTTATACCGTGCCTGACGTCTTTTTGGTGGGGTATGGATTGGATTATGACGAAAAGTATCGCAATCTGCCTTACATCGGGGTATTGAAGCCTTCTTGTATTCAACAGGCAGAAGAAAGCAAAGCGGCCATCGCCGCAGAAAAAATGAAAGAGGGAGTGTAAGTCTTTGAAAAGCAACAAAAAAAAGACGGTTTTGATTTACCTCTTGGTTGCCATAGCTTTTATGGCGGTGATCTGGGTCATGACCAGTATGTACCGCACCTCGACTATGCCGACCTACCAGTATTCTGACATCGTCTATCTCTTTGAGGACCAAAAAGTAGAGTCCTACACCCTGGATTTCGGCAGTGGTGAATTCACTGCCCAACTGGTGGAAGGGGCAGATGACGGTCAGGGCAACAATGAAATCCAGAGTTACACCGTGTCCTCTCCCAGCATCTTTTTGCAGGATATCCAAGATGCGGTGGCTCAGTACAACGCCGACCACCCGGACAACCGAATGCAGATCAACTATACCTACAGCTCTTCCAACAGTTGGATTTTGAGCCTGCTGCCTTCGTTGTTGATTTTGGGCTGCATGATCTTCCTGTTTGTCTACATGGCCCGGCAGACCAGCAGCGGCAAGCTCAGCCAGTTCGGCCGCAGCAACATGAAAAACCCGGTGAACAACGTCAAGACCAGGTTTTCCGATGTGGCCGGCGCCGATGAGGAAAAGGAAGAGTTGGCGGAGATCGTGGAGTTTTTGAAAAACCCCCGGAAGTTCAACGAGTTGGGGGCACGGATTCCCAAAGGCGTGCTGCTGGTGGGCCCTCCCGGTACCGGTAAGACCCTGCTGGCCAGAGCGGTGGCCGGGGAAGCGGGAGTTCCCTTCTTCTCCATTTCCGGCTCGGATTTTGTGGAAATGTTTGTCGGTGTGGGCGCGTCCCGTG
>CAZWNI010000060.1:0-4948 GCA_964635385.1 uncultured Oscillospiraceae bacterium | reverse complement strand
ATTGACGCCGTGGGGCGGCAGCGTGGAGCCGGTTTGGGCGGCGGCCACGATGAACGGGAACAGACCTTAAACCAGCTGCTGGTGGAGATGGACGGCTTTGGAGTGAACCAGGGCATTATCATCATCGCCGCCACCAACCGCCGGGATATTCTGGACCCCGCCCTGCTCCGTCCGGGACGGTTCGACCGCCAGGTGGTGGTGGGCTACCCCGACGTCAAGGGACGGGAAGAGATTTTGAAGGTTCACGCCAGAAACAAGCCTTTGGGCTTTGATGTGGATCTGAAGGTCATCGCCCGCTCCACCGCCGGATTTACCGGCGCCGATCTGGAAAACCTCCTCAACGAAGCGGCCCTGCTGGCGGCTCGCCGGGGACGGAAAGCCATCACCGGGGTGGACATTGAGGAAGCTACCATCAAGGTCGTGGCGGGACCGGAAAAGAAGTCCCGGAAGATGAGCCTCAACGACAAAAAGATCACCGCTTACCACGAAGCGGGTCATGCGATTACCAGCTATTATCTGGAAACCGCCGACCCGGTGCATGAAATTTCCATCATTCCCCGGGGCATGGCGGCAGGCTATACCATGAATCTGCCGGAAGACGACCGCAGCCATGTATCCCGGAAAAAGATGACCGAGAGCCTGGTGATGCTGCTGGGCGGACGGGCTGCCGAGGCCTTGACCCTGGACGACATCTGTACCGGCGCTTCCAACGACATTGAACGGGCCACTGAAACCGCCCGCCAGATGGTCACCAAGTACGGCTTCTCGCCGGAGCTGGGCACCATCGCCTACGGCAAGGACACCGGGGAAGTATTCCTGGGCCGGGATCTGGGCCATGAACGCAATTACAGCGAAGAGGTAGCCAACCAGATCGACCGGGCCATTCGCAAGCTCATTGACAACGCCTACGCCGAGGCCACCGAAATCCTTACCCAGCACCGGTATCAGCTAGAGCTGGTCGCCAAGTACCTGATGATCCACGAAAAGGTGGACAGCGTGCAATTTAAGGATCTGATGAACGGCGGAGTGGAAATGACTCCTCTGGATACAGAACTGGCCCAGATGGAACAGGACGAAGCGGCGAAAAAGGCGAAGGTTCGGGAAGAGATGGCTCAGGTAGAGCAGGAACGGGCGAAGATTCACCAAGCCCAGCTCAAGGAGCAGGAAAACGCCAATCCTCAGCCTGCACAGCCGGACACCTCTGCGGACCCCAAAGAAGAAGATCAGGGAGAATAAACCTTCCTTCAAAATCTGATGAACGCAAAAGGAGCGCCCGGCTGAAAAGCCGGGCGCTCAACTTGTGGAAAAGCACTGCATTTTGCGGTTGGAGTTTCATTCCATCGGGCTCCCTTATTCTTCCCCCGAAGCGTCCTCCGCCAGCACCGATACCCCACGATGCTCCACTGAGGTGGAAAAGACGATCTGGGTTTGGGTGTTGCCGTATTTTTGAAGCTGACCGATGAAGGTGTCCAACTCTACGGTACTGCGGAAAGCAACCTTAATCAGCATGGAATACTGCCCGGTGACGCAGTTGCACTCCAACACATTGGGACAGGCTTCAATAAAGGGATAAAAACTGGGTTTTTGAGAAGGGTTCATCTCCAGATTGATAAAGGCGGTGACGTGATACCCCAGCTTCAAAGGGTCGACCACCGCTGTGTAACCTTTGATAATACCCTGTTTTTCCAACCGGTCGATTCGGGTGCTCACTGCCGGCGAGGAAAGAAACACTTCTTCTGCCAGGTGTTTTAAGGGGTACCGGGCGTTTTCCTGCAACAAGCTCAGCAGTTTTAAGTCGATCTTATCCATACTCCATCTTCCTTCCTGGGAGCTGAATTTCCGGCTCCGCTGAAAAAAATAAAGGAAGCAATCCGATTTTTGCCGGTTTGCTTCCTTGCTCCTTGCTGTTTAGTATAAAATTTTTCTGAAAAAAATGCAATGGCTTTTTCAAAAAATTGGCGAGCGTCCCAGCGAATTTGAGGGAAAAAGGCTGGTTTTTTATGTATTTTTGACAAAAATTTCTCTGCTTTTTTCGTTGACCTTCTCTGAAAAGATGTGATATACTGTTCCCGGAATGTCAAACAAGGGTTCATTTTCGAAAGGATGTTACAAATGCAAGTAAAAGCCATGGGCAAACGGGCGCTGGCGGCGGTCTGCGCCGTACTGCTTTGCCTTGGTATGATGAGCGCAGGGGCGTCGGTGAGCGCCGCTTCAGTGGATATTCCCCAGACCGTTGCTTCGGTGGAAATCGGCTACACCCTGACCCTTTCCGCCGGACAGGCGGGAGTCAGTTGGTCCAGCGACAACCCGACCGTTGCCACCGTAGATGAAAACGGGGTGGTCACCGGCCACAGCATGGGCAAAGCCACCATCACCGCAACCTACGGCGGTCAGAGCGATTCCTGCACCGTCAGCGTGGGGTTCTTAAACGGCATTGATGTGTCCCACCACAACAGCGTGGACTGGGATGCCGTGGCCGCTTCCGGCGTGGATTTTGTAATGATCCGGGTGGGATACGGCTGGGAAGGCGACCAGGTGGACCGGGAATTTGTGAACAACGTCAAGGGGGCGTATGAACACGGTATCCCCTATGGACTGTACTTCTACAGCTATGCGGGCACCGAATCCACCCTGGCCGAAGAGGACGCCCAAAAGGAAGCGGAATACTGTCTCTGGGCGATGGAATTGATCCAGCCTTATTTAGATGGCATGGCTCTGCCGGTGGCTTATGATTTGGAAGAGTCGGAGCAGATTGCCATGTCCGGGGAACGGCTCACCGGTTTGGTGGAGATCTTTGCCGACGCCCTCCGGGAAGAAGGGTTCTCCACCATGGTATACACTATGGAAAGCGTTATGAAGAACCTGGATTTGGACAGCTTGACGGAACAGGGCATCGGCCTTTGGCTGGCTAGCTGGCCCAGCAGTCCGGATTTCACGACCCAGAAGACCATCGGGGACACCGGCGTGGCGCCGGACATCTGGCAGTACGCTTCCGACGGCCGGAACCCCGGCGTGGGGAGCGGCGAGGCCGACACCGACCTGGATTTGATCTACCTGAACATGGACAGCGCCAAGGATCAGCTCAAGGAAATCGCCCAGCCGGAGGTGTCGGTGTCCGGCAGTACCGCAACCTTGAGCTTTGCCGCCCGGACCCTGTATCTGGACAGCTACAACATCATCAAGGTGCGGGACGGCCAGGTGCTGACGGTGGCGGAGAATCTGCCCCGGTGTACCTTGCAGTACATCGACAGCGACTATCAGACCGGGGACGTCTATTACCTGAACTGTAATTTGAATCCGATGCTTTCCACCGTCACCGACACTTACTACGGCCTGCATCCAGGCAACTGGGACATGGAAGGAACGCTGAACATAGGAGATGTGATGAATCTGGCGCAAGCTGTCCTGGACAACAGCCTGCTGCCCCAGAACAGCTACTTCCGTTCCGATTGGAATAACGACCAGGTTCTGGACGTACTAGATGTAATGGCCCTGTGCCAGCAGTTGATCTGGTACACTGACTAAAGGAGGTTCTACAATGAAAAAATGGAAAACTGCTCTGGCTGCCGGATTGGCGGCGGCACTGCTTGGCTCCGGCTTTTTGCTGGGGGGCTGCGGCAGCAGCGAGGACACCACCTCGACCCTCTCCAGTTCGGAACAGGATAGCTGGATTGGAGATGAGGCCGCAGTGGAGCTGGTAGAGAGCTTGAGCCAGGAAGAAACCGGCCTGAGCCTGGCTACCGAAAACTACCTGTTTGAAGTGGACGACGAAGTAGGGGACATCGGCGAGATAACCTGCTATCTGGTTCACGCCTATCTGGTGGAGGACGGCACCGGGACACGCCATCTGGAAGATACTTTGTATGTGGCGGTAGACGGCAGCCAGGTGTACACCTATGATTTGAACAACGATGCCTTCCTGGCCCTGTGGGATACCGAGGAAGAGGATTCCCAGGACGCAGAAGAAGACACGCAGGACGCAGAGGAAGAAGAAGTCCAGGATACAGAGGAAGAAACAGCGGAATAAATACGGAAAAGGGAGGGGAACGCCCTCCTTTTTTCGTGGAAGAAGGATCTGCCATGTGCTTTTTTTCCTTTGCCCTGCGTACTTATAAAGGGAGGACAGCCGGGGGTCGGCTGGTACACCGTCCGCAGGCAGAGCGGCGGGGGGTGCTGTTGGAAAACGCCCTGATGGAAAAGGCGCTGGCGAAGCCGGAATAAAAAGCAAAGAGAATTTCAAAAAAATCAAACCAAGGTAACATAATTTGTTCACAAGTGCCGGTTATAATGCCACTGTACCCTCAGGAAAGACGGCCTAGACCGTCGGGGTGCTGAAAGTAACAGAAGAAAGGACGAGAGCGAGATGTATCCTTACGATGAAAATGCTCCTGCGAATCAAAATCCCACCGGTCAGCCTGGTGAACCACAGCAAACACCTACCCAGCCGGCCGGCGAGGAGGGCGTTTATCATATGAGCGGCAGCCAGATTCCCGATGCAGAGACGGCTTACTCCACGCCGCAATCTGCCGGCAGCACCGCTTCTTATCAAACCCAGTCCGATGCCTCGGAGCAGGCTCAGCCACAGCAGTCCGCCCAAACCAATTATTCCGGTTATCAAACTGAGCAAACCCCTTACACACAGCCCCAGGCCAGCAGCTATGCGCCCTATCCCGGAGCCACGGCCCCGAAACCGCCCAAAAAGAAGAAAAAAGGCGGCGCCGGCAAAAGGTTCGGCGCACTGGTTGTTGTGGCGGTGGTGGCCCTGGTGTTCGGCGTTGGGGGCGGTGTTTTGACCAACCTGTTCTGGCCGAGCAGCAACACCACTGTGGTGTACCAATCCACCGGCGCACCATCTTCCTCGGTGGAAACCGACGGGGGAGCCACCTTGTCGGAAGTGGTAGCCACCATTGAAAACAGCGTGGTGTCTATTACCACTGAGGAGATTTCC
>CAZWNI010000059.1:0-7846 GCA_964635385.1 uncultured Oscillospiraceae bacterium | reverse complement strand
GCAAGGGGCAAAGCCCCTGCATAGGAATTGTTTTGTTTCAAAAATTCTTTCTTACACCTTATTGTTGCAAAAAAGTCGTAGAAACGACGAACCAGAATCTACCCGCCCAACGGCGTAGAGCCGAGGGCGGGTAGATCCGGAAACATCAAGAACCTTTTTCGACAAGCTGACAGAAATTCCCAAATTTCTTTTCGCTCCATTACGCCTGAGCGATGCGGTTGGTTTCAAAGGTGAAGTTGTCGTCCTTCACATCTACCGTAACGGTATCCCCGGCCTTGATGGCTCCTTCCAGCATCTTTTCGCTGATGACATCTTCCAAGCTGCCTGTGATGGTCCGCCGCAGGGGCCGTGCGCCGTACACCGGGTCGTAGCCTGCCTTGCCCAGCTTTTCCACTGCGGCGTCGGTAACGGTGAGGTGGATATCCAACTCCTCCATCCGGTTGGACAGGGTATGGAGCATCTTCCGGGCAATTTCGTCGATTTCCGGCTGGGTGAGCTTGTGGAAGATAATGATTTCGTCAATCCGATTGAGCAGCTCCGGACGGAAATACTTCTTCAGCTCGCTTTGAATGATGCTGCGGCTTTCTTCGTCGCTGGCCGTTTCTGCACTGCCGCCGAAGCCCAAATTCTTCTTTTCTTCCAAAGCACGGGCGCCGATGTTGGAGGTCATGATGATCACAGTGTTGCGGAAATCTACTTTCCGGCCCTGGCCATCGGTGAGTATGCCGTCTTCCAGCACTTGAAGCAAAATATTGAACACATCTGGATGGGCTTTTTCGATTTCATCGAACAACACCACCGAGTAGGGGTGGCGGCGCACCTTTTCGGTAAGCTGGCCGCCTTCTTCGTAACCTACATACCCAGGAGGCGAACCTACCATCCGGGACACGGTGTGCTTTTCCATATATTCGCTCATATCCAGACGAATGATGGCGTTTTCATCTCCGAACAGAGCTTCTGCCAAGGCTTTGCACAACTCGGTTTTGCCCACGCCGGTGGGTCCTAAGAACAAAAAGCTTCCCATAGGACGCTTGGGGTCTTTCAACCCCACACGACCCCGGCGAATGGCCTTGGCCACTGCGCTGACCGCTTCCTCCTGTCCAACCACCCGCCGATGGAGAATGCCTTCCAGCTTCATCAGCCGCTGGCCCTCCTCTTCGGTGAGCTGCTGCACCGGCACACCGGTCCAGCTGGATACCACTTCAGCGATGTCTTCCGGGGTCACCTGGCCGGTGGTGCGGTGGGCTTTCTGCTCCCATTGCTGCTTCTGCTGATCCAGTTCTTCCTTAATCTTCTTTTCCTCATCTCGGACTTTGGCGGCTCGTTCAAATTCCTGGGCGTTGACTGCCGCTTCCTTCTCCTGAGCCAATTCTTTTAACTGATCCTCCAGTTTCTTCACGTCGGTGGGGGCGGTGAATTCCTTCAGCCGCACCTTAGCCGCCGCTTCGTCCACCAGGTCGATGGCTTTGTCCGGCAGGAACCGGTCGTTGATGTACCGGCTGGACAGTTCCACCGCCGTCTTGATGGCTTCGTCGGTAATCTTCACGCCGTGGTGAGCTTCGTATTTATCCCGCAGGCCGAAGAGAATGGCCTCTGCGTCTTCCTTGCTGGGTTCGTTGACCATCACCGGCTGGAACCGCCGTTCCAAGGCGGAATCCTTTTCGATATACTTGCGGTACTCCTCCAGAGTGGTGGCGCCGATGATCTGAATTTCGCCCCGGGCCAGTTGCGGCTTTAAGATATTGGCGGCGTCAATACTGCCTTCTGCGGCCCCGGCGCCGATGATGTTGTGGATCTCGTCGATAAAGAGAATGATGTTCTTGTCGGCGCTCACTTCGTCCAGCACGCCTTTGATCCGCTCCTCAAAGTCTCCCCGATACTTGGCGCCGGCCACCATGCTGGTCAGATCCAGGTTGATAATATGCTTATTCTTCAGGATTTCCGGCACTTCGCCCCCCTGAATCTTCAGCGCCAGGCCTTCGGCGATGGCGGTTTTCCCAACGCCGGGTTCGCCGATGAGACAGGGGTTGTTTTTAGTCCGGCGGGAGAGGATCTGGATAACCCGTTCAATCTCCTTCTGGCGTCCAATCACCGGGTCGATCTCCCCTTTGGCGGCGGCTTCGGTCAAATCCTTGCCGTACTTTTTCAGCATTTCACTGCCGCCTTTACCCGGTTTGCCGCCGGGCTTGTTCATGCCGGGATAGGAAGAAGATTCTCCCCCGTCCTGACCCATGCCGGTGATTTCGCCCATCATTTCTTCAAAGAGGCTTCTTGGCTCCACTCCCAGCTCGGACAGGTAGCCGTTGGCAAACCCTTCCGACTGGGACAGGATAGACAGCAAGATGTGCTCGGTGCCCACATAGTTGTGGCCCAACTGCCGGGCGATCCGCACAGCATCTTCCAGAGTGCGCTTGGCACGAGGGGTGAGGTACTCTGCGTTCAGCCGCTGCGGAACGCCCTTGCCCACAGTGGCAATCAGCTTTTCCTCCAAGGCGTCCGCAGTCACCCCCTTCTTATTTAACAGAGCGGCGGCAGTGCCGTCATTTTGTGCGGCCAAGCCGTACAGCAGATGTTCAGTCCCGATAAACGAATGCCCCAATTCCCCGGCCTTCTGAATGCCCAGGTTGATGGCTTCGTTGGCTTTTCTGGTAAATCCGTTAAAGAGATACATCACAATTCCTCCTTTAGTTGGGAACTCTCTATATGACAGCGTCCACTGATGGAATTTTCGAACCTATGTCCGTCCTTCCCTTTTGCAGGGCAGGGACCCATATTTGAGGCTGCTTTCCTAGCTTTCCTGCAAAACCTTCCGCACATAATCCGCCCGGACCTTATCCCGGTCCTCCGGCCTTAACAGCTGCCCCTGATCCCTGCACACCGAGGCGGAACCGGTGTTGAGCAGAAGCTGGTTGAGGGTGCCGTAGGGAATGGGGGGCAGCAGCTTCATGGCGACACCCACCCGCACCCAGCTCAAGGTTTTCTGACACTCTTCCGAGCTGAGCAGCCGGGCGTTTTGCAGCACTCCGTAGCTCCGCCACAATCTGTCTTCCAAGACGGTTTGGTTCTGAGCCAACGCCTTTCGGGCCTGCTCCTCGCTCTGAATGATCTGAGCGGTGACATTTTCCAGATTTTCCATGGCGTCCTTTTCGGTGATGCCCAGGGTAATCTGATTGGAGAGCTGGTACACCGCTCCCACCACGCCGCTGCCTTCCCCGTAGGTGCCCCGAATGGTCAGGCCCAATTTGCCCACCGTATCCGCCAGGCGGGAAATCAGCTTTTGCTGCTGCAAACCCGGCAGGTGAAGCATCACCGAAGCCCGCAGCCCGGTGCCCAGATTGGTGGGACAGGCAGTGAGATAGCCCAGCTTCCGGTCAAAGGCAAACCCCAGTTGGCTGTCCAGCACATCGTCCAGCCGGTTGCACAGCTCATAGGCTTCCTTCAAAGCCAGTCCGCTGTGCAGCACCTGAATCCGCAGGTGGTCTTCTTCATTGACCATAATGCTGATGCTGCCGTCCCGGCTCAGCACCAACAGCCGGCCATCGGGGTTTTTGGCAAAATCCGGGCTGATTTCGTGTTGTTCTACCAGCGCCTGACGTTCCACCGGGTCCATATCGTCCAGCCGCAAAAAGGAAAGGCTGTTGTCCCCCAGATGAATGGTCTCCAGGGCTTGCCGCACCTGGGTGTCCAACCGCTCCCGCTGATCCCGGCTGAGCCGGCTGCCGAAGGGAAGGCTGGCTACATTCCGGGCCAGACGGATTCGGGTGGAAAGCACCACGTCCTGCCGGGGCGCCGTTTGTTGATACCAAGCATTCATTCCGCCTTCTCCTTTCCTTGCTGATCCTGTTGACTTTGCGCTTCCAGATCCCGAATCTGATCCCGCAGGGCGGCAGCCTGTTCAAAATTCTGATCCGCCACCGCTTTGGCTAAGCGGGTCTTCAGTTCGCTGATCCGCCCCTCCATCTGCACTGCCGAACGGCTGGTGGACGGAATCTTGCCCACATGAGCGGAAGCGCCGTGAATCCGTTCGATGGTGCCGGACAGCTCCGGGGCAAAGGTTTCGTAGCATTTGGCGCAGCCTACCAGTCCGGTTTGCCGAATCTCTTCCAAAGTTGCGCCGCAGCTAGGGCACCGCCTGGAAGGCTGGGGTGTGTATCCGCTGTGGGAAAGACCCATGAAATTGCCCAACCCAAAGTCGGCAAACCAGCTCCCCATCATCTGTTCTTGGGCGCATTGGCTGCAAAGATGCACCGTTTTGGAAGTTCCGTTCACCGTCTGGGTGAACACACTGGTGGCTTCCCGCTTACCGCAGCGTTCACATTTCATAATACCATCGCCTTTCCCGATTATCCGTCGTTTTGTGCCGTCACCGCCAGCATGGAGCGGAACAGGTTGGCCCGCAGCCTCCCTTTGGTGGTTTCCGGCAGTCCCTTGAAGTTTTGATCCGCCAGCACCGCCATCATCAGCCGGCACTGCTGGGTGGAGAGAAGCTTATCGTAATGCAGGTTCTGAAGAATGCTCCGGCAGCTTGCCAAGTCGATACTCTCTCCAATGGTGTTGATCAGGTGGAACAGAGTTTCGTTTCCCCCGTAGTGGAGCTTGATGATCCGAATATACCCGCCGCCGCCACGGCGGCTTTCCACACGGTAACCCTGTTCTTCGGTGAACCGGCTGGTAATCACATAGTTGATCTGGCTGGGGACACAGCCCAACTGGCTGGCCAGTTCATTCCGCTTGATCTGGATCTGCCCGCCGTCCTGCTCCAGCATATCCAATAGTTCTTTGACAATCATATCGGTGATCTTCACGGAGCTTTTCTCCTTTCCGTTTTAGTCCTTTCCTGACCTTTCGATGTCATTGTACTTTTTTAGTCAAAGAAAGTCAAAGACTAATTTGTATTTATTTTATAAACAAACTATGAAGGCAGAAAGCGATCTCCGGCGCCGCTGTTTTTCCCGGATTTTTTCCATGGAAAAGGTGATTTTTTCTTTCAGTTTCAAAGCAAACAAAAAGTTAAATTATATTCTTAGTTTTTGGAAAATTGAAACTATTTTTTCAAAAAATTTACAAAAAAACAGAGAAAGCAGTTGCGTTTTTCCCTTGTTTTTTTGTATAATAAATTCAGTTTGAAAGGAAAGGAAAATTAGGTAGATGTTGCAGTTCGGCGAAACATTCAAAAGAATCATGACAGAGCAGGGATACAGTGTCAGCAGTTTTTCCAAGCTGGCCGGGTTGGATCGGGGCTGGCTGTACGCAATCTTTTCCGGAAAACGCAAGCTCCCGGAGCAGAATCTCCAAAAGATCCTCAACGGAAATTTCTTCACCCAGGAAAATTCCCAGCAGCTGCGCCAGGCCTACTACCAGGATATTTACGGCAAAGACCAGATGGAACGAATCCTGTTCTTGCAGCAGCACTTCTCCGAATTTTACCATGCCCGCCAACCTGTCTGTTCCTGTCTTCCTCCTATGGCGCCTTTTGTACCGGAAAGCGGTTATTTGAGTTCGCCGCCGGAAGTGTTTCGGGCAGTGGATCAAATGCTTCAGCAGCTCCAATCCTCCGGCTCTCCCCAAAAAGCGGCCACCAACCTTCCCTTTGCGTTGGTACAACTGGACGATCTGTTGTACCAAAACCTGGGGAAAACCCCCTCCGGCTTTACGCTGTACCGCATGATCCCTCTGCTGCAAAACCACAGAGGTCTTCACAATTTGAAGGCGCTGTTTTCTTCCCTGCGGTACCTCCGCCAAAACGTCCACTTGTACTGCTACTACATTGCCCAGCCTCATTTTTGGCAGACGGTTCAGCTTTTCCCCTACTATCTCATTACGCCCCAGGCGGTGCTGCTGCTGCGCCAAGACGGCGAACAGGGTATGCTGATCCGGAACAAGGAATTCTGCGCCAACATGGAGGAGAGTTTTCTGAATGCCCTGAAAAACTGCTCGGAAATGTCCTGTTCTTATTCCAACGCCCTGGCGTTTTTATCCAAAAGCCATGATATGTACTCGATGGAATTCGACGTGGAATTAGGCAACACCATGACGATGCTGCTGAACCGGAACCTTTTGCAGCAGTACGGTTCTTCCCGCTTCACCGGAGCCAACCGGGAAAAGGTCATTGCTTCCCTGCTCCACTTTCTCCAGCAGCAAGCCGCCAATAGCAACGAAAATTTTCTGCTGCTCTCCAGGCAGAATGTCCTGGACTTTCTTCGCACCGGCACCTTCCCCAATATCCCCTTGGATTATCTGAAACCGCTGTCCCCGAAGGATCGAATTGCGCTGTTGTCCCAAATGGAAACCCATCTGAAAAACCACCCCAAACAGTCCCTGGGCATTCTGGACGAACAGTTCTTTGGAAACTACAGCAATGATTTCTCCATCAATCTGGCCCGACAAAGCAACAGCGTCATCATTTGCGGGCAAAAGAGTCCGAAAACAGGTCAGTCTTTTGTGGGAGAATACAGACTGAAAATCTCCAACGCCGTGCTTTATCACGATTTCCTGAACTTTTTCGACTACGCCAAACGCAACCGGTACATCTACGACCAGGAAAATTCCCTGGCTATCCTGCGGGAACTGATACTGGAAGAAATGCAGAAAAGCGCCGCCCTTTCCGATCCCGTTCCGGGACCCTCCTCGGAGGAGGGACCATCTTTTGGCGGGGAGCAGCGGCCGGCGTTGTAAAGCCCAGCCGCCGCCGGAAACAAACCCCATATTGTACGGACAAACCAATCGGAGCCGGAAACAAGGCAGTGCACCCTTTCCGGCTCCGGCGTTATTTTGTCCCGTTTAGGTATTCCTGGGCGAAGCTGGCAGCGACAGCACCGTCGGCGGCAGCGGTAATGATTTGGCGCAGGGGCTTTTTGCGCACGTCCCCTGCCGCAAATACCCCAGGCAAGCTGGTGCGGGTACTCTCGTCCGCCACCAAATATCCCTGGGAATCCAGCTCCAACAGTCCTTTCACCAACTGATTGTTGGGAATCCGTCCAATGGAAACAAAGGCGCCCTGGCAGGCCAAGGGTCGGGTTTCTCCGGTTTGGGTGTCCTGCAAGGTCAGGGCAGCCAGCTTGCCCGTTTCCGGGTCCCCGGCCAAGCCGGTCACTACGCTGTTCCACACCATTTCAATGTTTTCCTGTTTCTGCACCGCCAAAGCCCCAGCCCTATCTGCCCGGAGGGTGTCCCGACGGTGAATCAGATACACCTTTTCGCAAATCCGGGACAGGTACAGCGCTTCTTCCACAGCGGAATTGCCTCCGCCGATCACCGCCACGGTTTTTCCTCGGTAAAACAACCCGTCGCAGGTGGCGCAGTAGGAGATCCCCTTGCCCACAAAATTTTCCTCTTCCGGCAGTCCCAGCTTGCGGGGAGACGCCCCGGTGGCAATTACAACGGTTCGCCCCAGATACCTGCCATAAGGGGTGACGGCTTCCTTCACCGGTCCGTCCAGCTTCAGTTCCGTCACCGGCTCCAGCTTCGTTACTGCCCCGAACTGCTGAGCCTGCCGCTGCATTTTTTCTGCCAGGTCGAAGCCGTCTGTCCCTTCCGAAAAGCCGGGGTAATTGTCGATGTGCTGGGTGGCGGTCATCTGCCCGCCGGGGCCAAGCTGTTCCAGCACCAGTACAGAAAGTCCGGCCCGTCCGGCATAAAGGGCGGCGGTGCAGCCCCCCGGACCGCCGCCGACGACTATCATATCGTAAATCTGCTTGGATTCCATGCTTCCGTCCTCCTTGCGCATCAATTTGTCTTTTGTTTTTTCCGGCAAAACACTGCCACGCCTCAAAGCAACTTGGTTCGGTGATATGTTTCCCTTTCCTGCCGGGAAGATGTATTCCAACCCGCAATGAATGCGTCCCCA
>CAZWNI010000058.1:0-7921 GCA_964635385.1 uncultured Oscillospiraceae bacterium | reverse complement strand
CAACAATCCAATAATTTTTTAGCCACAAGTGTTACAAAAAAGCTTGACCACTACAGAGACAACACAAAACAAAAAGAAAACAGGAGGCTGGCCGAAGGGTCATCCTCCTGCATTTTTGCGCGCGAGAGAATCGATTTTTGCTTTTTGAGGGATCGCAAGCGAAATGGGAACATGTTTTATTTGATTACCTTATGATCCAAAGAAACCGTTCCAGTTTATTGTATCCATATATAACCGTACTCTTTGAAATGCCGAACTGTTTCGCCGCAGCCCGGACGGTGGTCCGGTGTTCGATGATGTACTGGGCCAGCATGGCTGCCCGCTCCTCGATATTCCCTTTCAATCAGCGCCACTCCTCCGTCTCTGTTGCTCCATTCTATGAGCCGGGGCGGGCGGTTATGAGAAAAAATGGGCCGGCAGGTGGGGGAGGCAATGCCAAATCATCATAAACGCCCCCTGTCCCGGAAAAGAGAGACAGGGGGCGTAGACATGGGGGGCGGGGTCTCCAAGCCGTTTAGGCCGGGGTACCCTCCGGCGATTTCGGAGCAGAAAATGCGGGGCGGACCGCCGATTTGCCGTCGCCGAGGCAAGCCGCCATGCGGGCAGCACTGGCTTTCGACGGGGGTCAAATTTGGCCCGCTGCACCACCTCTTGTCCGATTGTTCCGAAGACAAATGGATCGGAGATTATGGGCGCCCAATAGAAGTATCCCTTAAATACCTACGGAGTGTTTCATCCCCCGGTTCCTGGCGCTTCGTATATAGCTCCATAGCCATAGCATGCGGCCTTTATTCCCATCCGTGACGGCCGTATACAAGCCCTGTGCCGCTTCTCCAGCCTCTCCTTAGCATCGGGGTCAGGCATCAGCGGGTTCACTTGGTTGCGGATCATATCCTGTTAGGGTATGCGGAAACTGGATGGCGGGCTGTATTGGGTTCAGAGGGTGTCATAGGGCGCGGGCGGCACGGGATCCAATGCCGGGGCTTTGTCCCTGGCATAGGCGGTCCATTTGGTGTTGGGAGAGTCCGGCCCAATCTCGGCAGGCAGAGGAGGACCGTCGGGAGGGAGGTACTGGGTGTCCGTCCAGCAGGTGTCGTAGGGCGTTTTGAAGATTGGATGGACTGCAAAGCGCAGGAATTTCCAGCCGCCGGCCTCTTTGACAAAGGTACATTCATAGTAGCTCCAAACCCAGTAACCCTGTAGGACACCGGTTTGCTGGTCCTTCTCCGTCTCGTGGCCCGGGGAAATCCAAATCCCCTTGGCGGAGCGACCGTCAGCGGCTACCTGGATGTCTGGGGTGGTGATGGCGTGGACCCGCAGGGTGCCACGGCGGTCGCCGCCGTGAAGCACAGAGAAGAGCTTGCGGAACATCCGGTCCACGCCGGCGGGGCCCTCAAAGTTACCGATACCGTCCATCGCGATACACACTTCAGGCGACTTGGAGAACAGCGATGCGGTTTTATCATGCATGCCGGCGGTGTGATAGTATTCGTAGCAGCTCAGCAGGTTTTGGATCTCATGGACGGCGGTTAAGCGCTGGTTCTCCAGTGTCAGACTATCCACCCGCGCCTCGAGGGCAGCCAGGCGTTTTTCTAACGGTACCATACAATATCTCCTTTCTGGTCTTACAGGAACGCAGGGAAGGGGAGGTCGGTGTCTGCCTCGAAGCAGTCATCAAAGCCCCGGGGATAGTGGTACTGCCGGCGCTGGGCGTCGGCAGGGTAGGTGAACTTGCCGCCCACCTGCCAAATGAAGGGCACAAACTGATAGTTCATCAGGTGCTTTCTGTACTCGTAGAGCATCAGGATCTCCTTGGGATCGGCCTGAAAGTTGGTCCACACGTCGTGGTGTACTGGGATGATGACCTTGGCCCGCAGTGCCTCCGCCATGCGCAGAATATCGGAAGAGGTCATCTTGTCGGTGATACCCCTGGGATTCTCCCCGTAGGACCCTAGAGCAACGTCGATTTGATACTCGTTGCCGTGCTTGGCATAATAATTGGAGTAATGGGAGTCTCCGCTGTGGTAGATGGAGCCTCCGGGAGTCTGAATCAGGTAGTTGACCGCCAGCTCATCCATGTCCATAGGCATGTGGCCCTTAAGGGTGACGCCTTCTCCCGCGGTGATCAGGGCGGTGCGGTCAAAGGATTCCAGCGCCCGGATGGTGGTGTCACCGACGGAGACGCATTCGCCCGGCTTCACCATGACACACCGGTCTGTGGGTACCCCCCAGGATTGCCAGATCTCCACGCAGCGGCGGGGACCGATAAACTTGACGCTGGAGCTACAGTTGTGCAGTACCGATGCGGCCAGGTTGATATCCATATGGTCGCTGTGGCAGTGGGTGGCCAGGACGGCGTCCACTGTTTTGACGGCGAAGGGATCGAACACCACGGGACAAGCCCGCAAATTGGGCTGCAGTTTTTTGCATCCGCACATCCGGGCCATCTGGTGGGTGGAGGAGATGTATGGATTGGACTGGGTCCGCTTGCCAGTGCCGAACCACAGGTCGATGCACAGGTTGGACGTAGGGGTTTTGATCCAGACGCCTGTACACCCAAGCCACCACATGGAGAAGGTGCCCTTCGCTACCTGCTCCTGTTCAATGGACTCATTGAGCCAGGTTCCCCACTCTGGAAAGGTGCTCAGGATCCAGGACTCTCGAGTAATAGAATCTACTTTGCTCATAAACAGATCACTCCTATTTCATTTTGCCCCACCTGTCGCTATTTGGCCGGGCGTCATTTTCCAAAGCATTTCAAAATAGAGCCGCGGACAATATTGCCGTTGCTGCAGCATACCGAGACGATGATCTCTGCCACATCCTCTGTGGTGACCCACTTGTCCGGCTGGGCGTTGGGGCTGTGCAGCGTGATCGGTGTAATCATGGCGTCTGGCATGACGCAGTTGACGGAGATGCCGGTTTCCTTGAGTTCGTCGCTCAGTGTTTCCATCAGTGGGATCAGCGCTCCTTTGGACATGGCATAGGCGCCAAAGTGAGGGGTGCCGTTGAGTACAGGCCGGGCGGGCATGAAGATAATGTTTCCGCTGTTCTGATGGAGCATGGCGGGCAGGGCGTACTTGCAGGCGGTGAATGCCCCTAGGCTGTTCACCTGGAACATAGATTGGATCTTTGCTGGGTCACATTCCCATAAAGGCGGACCAATAAAGAATACACCAGCCAGATAAATCATGGCGTCGATCCGCATGTATTTCTCCTGTACGGTACGGAAGAAGGCGGCCATGGAGCTCTCGTCGGTTACGTCGATCCGAATCCCCTCGTAGTTTTCCTCTCCGCCATAGCGTTGGAAACACTCATTCCATTCCGCCGGGTCGTACCAACTGACGATTACTTGGTGTCCCTGCTTTAGGAACGCTTGTGTCAGGCTCTGGCCAAGGGCACCAGTGCCGCCAATCAGAGTGATGATTTTTTTTCGCATGCTGTCTGCCTCCGTTCTATTTTTTTCTTTATTTATTGGGGAAAGTTTTATAGTATGGGAACGGTTGCTGGGCCTAAAACATTCAGATATAGTGAATTAGATCATAAGCATAAGATTCCAATGCGGTATACGAACTATTTTTCTTTATACGAATGTTTGCGGTAGGCCAATCGTTAAAATTTGAAAATAATATAATATATATATTGACAAATGTCAAGATCTGCTTTATAATTGTGATATAATTCAGCAAAAGCACCAAATATATGTAATGAGGAGGGGGGAGATGCGATATATTATTCGGACGAAAGCACGCTGGGAGGGCAGATCTGGTGCACTGAGCTGAAAGAAAACTCTAGTACAAGGAGGAAACGCTATGGAAGGGAAAAAAGTGAGCCGCCATGGCTTTGGCCTAAGAGGATGGCTTCTGATTTTGGCCGGTTTTCTGGGATTCTTTGCATGTTCAATTATTCCCAGTTCATCGCTGAACATTATTGTCCCAATGTTTGTGGACAAGTTTGGCTGGGAGTCCAGCACGCTATACGTGATTTCCAGTATCTCCGGGTATCTCAGCGTGATCGGCACGATCATCCTGGCCTTCATTATGAAAAAGACCAGCGTCCGTTTCGTCGTAGTACTGAGCGCTATCGGGCTTGGCATCTGCTGCATTCTGTGGGCCTTTGTCGGTTCGGTGTTCCAATATCTGGTGTTGATGACCATTATGGTGTTCTTCTGCGACGGCGTTGGCGGTTTCGGTATTCCCCAGTTGTTATCCCACTGGTTCCCGAAGAAGGCTGGCCTGGCCAACGGCTGGGCGACCATGGGCGGCGACTGCGCCGGCAGTGTGGTTTCCTGGATGCTGCTGGGTGCGCTGGCGCTTTTTGGTTGGAACGGTCCCTTCTTCTCAATGGCGGCGGTGGCACTGCTGGCCGGCCTGATTGTGGTGTTGTTTGTGAAGGATTATCCCGAACAGTGTGGTTGCTATCCTGACAATGATCCCTCCATGACCCCGGAGAAGGCCAAAAAGATTCTGGAAGAGGGCCAGCGCTATCTGAAGAGCAGCCCATGGACCATCAAAAAGCTGCTGGTGACGAAAGAGGTATGGATCATTGGTCTGGGTGTCGGCTTTATCATTATGGCGGGCGGAGGCATTATGGGCCAGGTTATGGTCTGTCTCACCGGAAGAGGCTTCAGTGAGACCACTGCCGCCCTGATGTTCTCTGTCCTGGGCGTCGTCGCTGTGGTGGGCAGTTATCTGATTGGCCTGCTGGACGAGTGGGTTGGAACCATCAAGTCCACCGTGATTTTGTGTGCTCTGACGGTGGTCGGGCTGCTGCTATTGGCCATCCCGGCTAAGTTTGCTGCCTGGCCTGCCGTGATCCTGTGCGGCGTATTCGTGGGCGCCAGCAATAACTTGATCGGTTCGCTGACCAACAAGGTGTTCGGTAGATATGACCAGCAGGCTGCCATGGCGGTCATCTATCCCATTCATGTCATTGTTCGATCCTCTGCTATGGGATTTACCGGCCTTATGGTGGCTTGGACCGGGACCTATACCTGGGCCTTTGTCATCAATGCGGTCATCGTCGCTGTTGTCGGCTTTGTGTTCAGCCGTCTGAATCTTAAATGCTTGGGCCGTACCGATGAAGATGTGGCGAACCTGGAGAAGACGCAGGCGTGATCCGTTGAAACAGACAGAAGCCGAAATTGCGGACCACCGCAATTTCGGCTTCTGAAATGGAACAGATATCGCATTGTGCTGTAAGGTCAAAGGGGGACCTGGTCGGCCAGGGCAACCTGTACTCCACACTCCTGGATGGCGCGCAGTTCTTCTTGATCGGCGGTGGAGACAGTCACCAGCAGATCGATGTGCTGTAGGTCGGTGTTGGTAAAACGAAATGTTTTTCCGACCTTGGAACTGTCGGCGGCGATGATACGCTGACCGCTGCAGCGGTGGATCATGCAGTTATTGACGATGGTTTCCTGAAAGACGGAAGTAGTGGTTCCGGCCTTAGCGCCAATCCCGTTGACTCCGAAAACACAGAAGTCTGCATAAGTCTGCTGAATGATGCTGGTAGCTAGTTCTCCATTATAGGAACGGGTGGTGTGATTATAGGCGCCGCCAGTGCAGATAATCTCACAGTTGCCACCTTCGCAGGCTTGATATGCCAGCGCGTTATTGGTAATAATAGTCTCTTTCTTGCCTTTTAGGTAGCGCATTACCTCATAGGTGGTGGTGCCGGAGTTGAGAAATATGGTGGATTCTGCGGGGATGATAGAGGCGATATAGCGGGCGATTATGCTTTTTTCATTGTGCTTGGACTGCTGCTTTTCCTCGTATTGGGGAAGCTCCTTCTCACTGGTGAGAAATTGTACGCCCCCATGGTAACGCTTCACGCAGCCCTCGCTGGCGAGGTATTCCAGATCCCGGCGCAATGTCAGAAGGGACACATCAAAGGCGCTGCTGAGCTCCTGCATGGAGATCTTCCCTTTGCTTTCCACAATTTTTAATATTTTACTTCGGCGTTCCCGAATTTCCTGATTGCTATGTTTCATAAAATACCATCCTTTTTCATAAAATTATACCGAATAAAAGGAAGATTGTCAATATATTTGTAAGACTTTTGCCGCCTATCGCAGAGGCAACGGCTTGAATCGGTCGCAAGCAGCACGGCTTGGGCGGCGAAACGGATGAAATGGAGGAATAAACAATGAGCCAAGTAATACGGCGGGGACAGCCCCTCTCCGGGCTGCAGCACTATATGTCCACCTGGGGTATGCCTCCAGAGCCGGTGGCCGAGTCGGAAATCCAGCGGACAGAAGAGGCGGACTTGGTCATCATCGGTGCAGCCCATTCTGGAGTTTGTGCAGCCAGGGCGGCGGCGGAAGCCGGTGCCAGCGTGATCGTACTGGAGAAGCAGCCGGAGGACAAGCAGTGGATTATGGGGGTGGATATCGGTACCATTAACTCCCGCTTTGCCCTGAGCCATGGGGCGCCGGAATACGACCCGATTGAGTTTATGCGGGATTGGCAGATGCGGAACCTGAACAAGACCAATCCCTATTTCGCCCGCTACTTTGCCTTTCACGGCGGGGAGACACTGGACTGGTTGTTGGAGCCGGTAAGCGACGAGGTGAAAGCCCACATGCACCTGATGCAGTGCCCGGGCCCCAAGTATTACAAGGGGGGATACAACTCTTTTCGCTCCTTTACCGGTACAGTGGAGATGAAAGAGCCCGGCTGGGGACTGGACCTGGTGATCCGCGCCAACCGGGATCGGGCGGCGGAGCTGGGGGCCCGCTTTTATTATGAGACCAAGGCGGAGTATCTGGAAAAGGAGGGTGGCCGGGTGACCGACGTAATCGCCAGGGACAGCCAGGGCGGCTATGTGCGCTACCAGGCGGCCAAGGGGGTACTGCTGGCTGCCGGAGACTTCAGCCGGAACGAGGACATGGTGCGGGATCTGTGCCCCGAGGTAGATAACCTGACCGATGGCCGGGGCAGAATCGTCGGGGTAGGCCAGGATGGCGACGGTATCCGCATGGGTATTTGGGCGGGAGGCCGAATGGATCCGGGCCCCATTGCGACTACCGACGGTACCCGGGCCGGTGATGCGGGCGCTTTTTTAGGCACCTGCTTCCTGCGGCTCAACGAATATGGCCTGCGGTACACCGACGAGGGCTTTATGGGCCAAGTTGGCAGCGGTTCTCAGGGCGCCAGGCAGCCTGCCGGCAAGCTGTGCGCCGTTTTTGACGCCAACTGGCGGGAAGAGCTGGAGCACCAGATGACTGAACACGGCAATATTGACATGGCTAATCACGCTTTTGTCCAATTCCTGGAGGACGAAATGAAAAAGGTAGCCATGGCCGGGCCTGAAGGATATACCATTCAGCATCTTATTTTGCCTGGTCCCATGCGGCTGTTTGCAGCGGACACTCTGGAAGAGCTGGCAGAGCGGATGGGCTATCATGGCAGTGCGGCAGAGCAGTTTGTCCGTTCCGTCCGGCGCTACAACGAGCTGGCAAAAAAAGGGGTAGACGAGGATTTCGGCAAGGACCCCAGTCTGCTGCACCCCATTGCCAAGGCTCCTTTTTTCGGCTATGTGAGCGAAAAAACCACCGGCTTTGTGCTCTGTACCGTCACCGGCCTGCGGGTGGACAACGATCAAAGGGTGCTTGGCGACGGGTTCCGCCCAGTGCCTGGGCTGTTTGCCACCGGCAACTGCTCCGGCGGACGGTTTGCGGTAGATTATAGTGCGCCGATGCCCGGCGTGAGCATCGGTATGGCCCACACTCTGGGGCGGGCGGTAGGACGATTCATAGCCACTCAGAGCCGGCCATAAGCCGGGCGGAAAAGCGGGGGTGAGAGACAATGCGATATCAAAAGCAAATTGTCGCGCAGTTGGAAAAATGCTATGCGGTTTCTCCCTTGACCCTGGAAGGGAAGCCGCGCCTGCTAGTGGCGGCGGAAAAGCACGGGCCCTG
>CAZWNI010000057.1:0-8037 GCA_964635385.1 uncultured Oscillospiraceae bacterium | reverse complement strand
CAAAAACTTTTATGTTTTACTTTTTCGACAGCCTGAGCCTTGACCGCATTTAGATGGGTCAAGGCAATTTTTATGAGTTTTCGGCGATGGCCTTCGTCAGCCGTTCCAGAAAAAGCTGGGCAGCCGGGGAAAAAACCTGGTATTTTTTCCAGATGAAATCCAACCCCGATTCCAGCTTGGGGGACAAGGGGCGGAAACAAAGGGGGCTGTTCGGGCCGGTGTCGGCCAGCTTGTCGATGGTAATGGCGTATCCTACCCCCGCTTCTACCAGCATGGCGGCGTTGTACACCAGATTGAAGGTGGCGACAATGTTCAGGGATTGAAAATCCTCTCCGAACCAGGCTGCAAACTCGTTGCCGGACTGGCTGGGAGTGATGGCCTGCCTGGAGCAGATCAGGGGCAGGTCCCGCAGATCCTCTTTTTGGAAAACTTCTTTAGCGGCCAAAGGGTCGGTTTTGGGCAGCAGCACCCCCCAGAGGTCTTTGGCGGGGAGGGTGAGACGGTTGTATTTGGACAGGTCTGCCGGCTGGATCAGAACGCCAAAATCCAAAAGCCCTTTGTCCAGCCGCTCGGTGACGTCAGCGGCATTGCCGCTGAACAGGTGGTACCGAATGCCGGGATAATCGTCCCGCAGTTGCTTCAGGATTTTGGCAATGGGTAGAATGGTCTGACTTTCGCCTCCGCCCAGACAGATGTCTCCGCTGACGGAATGTTCCAGCGCCGAAAACTCTGCCTGGGTTTTGTCCGCCATGGACACGATTTCTTCTGCCCGGCGGCGGAGCAGCATTCCTTCCGAAGTCAGGGTGATGCGGTGGTTTTGCCGGTGCAGCAAAGGCCGCCCCAACTCCTCCTCCAGTTCCCGGATCTGACGGGAGAGGGTGGGTTGGGTGAGATGGAGATAATTGGCCGCTTTGGTGATGCTGCCTTCCCGGGCCACTGCCAAAAAGTAGCGCAAGACCCGTAATTCCATGGAAATCCCTCCTTTTCTTACCTAAATTATACTTGATTTTGTCATACCTGTAAAGCATAGTTTTTCATGAAAACTAAGTATTTGCGATGGTGGTGGTTCTGTGCTACACTGAAACCGCAGAAAGAAGGCGGTGCAATGAAACCCGCTCAATCCCAGCTTCTCCTGGAGAATTTACAGGACGCCGGGTGCAGCGGGACATGATCCGGCAGTATTTCCGCCTGGCGGAATCGGGCAGGGAAAAAGAACAGATCCGGCTGCTATACCGGCGCCGGGCGGCGCTGCTGGATCGTCTCCATCAAAACCAGAAGCAGATTGATTCGCTGGATTATCTGATCTATCAGATGGAACAGTCAAACTAGTTTGGAGGTAATTGCTATGACCATGAACTTTAACTTAAATTCCCCCACCAACCTGATCTTCGGCGCCGGCAGCTTAAAGCAGCTTGGCAGCCAGGCCATGCCGGGCAAAAAGGCGCTGTTGCTGCTCTCCGCCGGAACATCTGCCAAGGTTTCCGGAGCATTGGAGGAAACCCGGAAGCAGTTGGCAAAGGCGGGAGTGGAATACGTCCCCTGCGCCATTATCAAGGAAAATCCCACCAAGGATCTGGTGATGGAAGCCGCCGGCGCAGCCAGGGAAAACGGCTGTGACTTTATTGTGGCTCTGGGCGGCGGCGCCGTGCTGGATTCCTCCGTGGCGGTGGCGGCTATGGCGACCAATCCCGGAGATCTGTGGGATTATGTGGTGGGAGGCACCGGAAAGGCCCAGCCTTTGGCCAATGACCCTCTGCCCATCGTCACCATCACCCTTACCGCCGGAACCGGCTCGGAGATCAATAACTGGGGCGTTATCAGCAAGCTGGACACCCACGAAAAAATCGGTTTTGGGGGCGATCCCCGTCTGGTGCCGGTGCTGGCCATTGTGGACCCGGAACTGATGAAGACCGTCCCTGCCAGGTACACCGCCTACCAGGGATTTGACGCCCTGTTCCACAACACCGAAGTGATGATGAGCAAGGGGGTCAATATCCTCAGCGAAACCATCGCCCTGTCCGCCATTGAAAACATCGCCAAGTACCTGCCCAAAGCGGTAGCCGATGGCAGCGATCTGGAAGCCCGGGAGCATGTGGCTTACGGTAGCACCCTGGCGGGCATCACCATGCAGCTCACCTCCACTACCGCCCAGCACTCCATGGAGCACGCCATGAGCGCCTATCACCCCAACCTGCCCCACGGCGCCGGATTGATTATGATTTCCAAAGCTTTTGCGGAATACTTTATTGAGCGCCATGCCTGCGATGAGCAGTTTGTCAAGATGGCTAAGGCTATGGGCATGCCCGACGCAGAGAAACCGGAAGACTTTATCACCGCCCTGGTGAAACTGCAGCAGGACTGCGGCGTGGCGGATCTGAAGATGAGCGACTACGGCATTCAAAAGGAAGAGTGCATGACCCTGGCGGTAAACGCACGGGAAACCATGGGCGGCCTGTTCTTGGCCAACCCCTGCGAAATGAAGGATCAGG
Organism: uncultured Oscillospiraceae bacterium; assembly: GCA_964635385.1. Taxonomy (GTDB): domain Bacteria; phylum Bacillota; class Clostridia; order Oscillospirales; family Ruminococcaceae; genus Egerieicola. Next base: position 5,548 of record CAZWNI010000057.1, on the reverse strand, counting down.
ACTGCGCCGGGGTGTTTGAAAAGGCCTACCGCTGAGGGGCGGCGGCCTAGCGTTGGAGGAAAATCGTATGGAGCAAGAGGAATTTTTAGCCGCCATGCGCCGGGGAGACTCGGTGGAGGGAAGCAGCGAAGGACACGCATGGATGCACCGTTTGGCGGACCAGGCCCAGCGGCTCACTGCCAAGCTGAACAACACCTACCACACCCCGGAGGAAATCCGTCAAATCATGAGCGAGATCACCGGTAAGCCGGTAGATGAAACCTTTCGGTTGTTTCCGCCCTTTTACACTGACTGCGGCAGAAACATTACCATCGGGAAAAACGTGTTTATCAACAGCGGCTGTCACTTCCAGGATCAGGGAGGCGTTACCATTGAGGACGGCTGTCTCATCGGCGCCCAGGTGGAATTTGCCACCATCAACCACGGCCAGGACCCGGCCCGCCGCAGCGACAACCACTTCGCCCCCATTCATTTGAAACAGAAGGTGTGGGTTGGTTCTCATGCCACCATCTTGCCTGGAGTTACCATTGGGGAAAATTCCATTGTGGCGGCGGGGGCGGTGGTCACCAAGGACGTACCCCCTAACGTCATTGTGGGCGGGGTGCCTGCCAGGGTCATCAAGCCCATTGCAGCAAAGCGAGAATAAACGCAAAAAGAGCGTACTGCTGATGGATGCAGTACGCTCTTTCTTAATCTCAAAACACATAGGTATTCAGCAGTCCCAAAATCAAAAAGAATGCGGTAATGCCAAAGCAGTACAGTAAAATCTTCAGCGGGGAAGGCTGGTTTTCTTTGCGTTTTTTTGGGGTTTCTTTTTGTTTTGGGGAAGGATCTTCTTTTTGGACGGCCATAAAACCTCTCCTTTACTTTTTGGGATGCTGCCCGTGGGACATCTGTTTCACCCCGGCCACATGGGCGGAAATCGTCCGTTTGTCCTTGACCCGGATCTCGTTGATGGTATCCACCACTTTGTCCACATTGACCTTGTTGTCCTCGCTGAACAAAGGCTGGCGGAAAAATTTCTTCAACTGCTTCATGGTGACTACCGGGGTGTTGCCGGTGGTGTAAAGCTGGACATTTTTAGCGGCGTATACCACCAAACTTTCAATCTTTACCACATATAAATTTTTCTTTTTCAGGTTGTGGCGCAGGTTGTCGCAGTGGGTCTTGTTCTGCTTTAAGGGGTTGTAGTGCTTGTTTCTGGCCTTGCCGACGATCTGCGTCCAGTTTTCATCTTTGGGGTTGCCGTAGATTTCCCCCTGGTCCGCCTTGGTTTCTACCACCACAATGCCGAAAGGTCCCACCACAATGTGGTCGATCTGGGTGGTGGCGTCGTATAAAGGTAGGTAAACGTTGTTGAGCAGGGCAAACCCTTTGCTTCGGCAGATAGACCTCAGCTTGCGGGCCACGGCAGCTTCTCCCCGGCGGCCTTTGGCGGCGTTTTTTGCCGCTTCCCGGTTGCGCTTGATGACCACATACAGCGCCACTGCCAGAATGACTACAGCAGCCAGCGCCCAGAGAATAATGCTTGTCTGATCCAATTTACTTCCTCCCAATCCCGGCGTTTCAGCCGGCTTTTGATTTTCTTATCCCATTTAGTATAACACACGGGAATAAATTTGAAAAGAATCCCCATACTATTCATGAAAAATTTTCAAACTCCGAAAGGAAGGCAGTAACTATGTTGGATAAAATTGCATTGGCGCTGGTCATCATTGGCGGCATCAACTGGGGGCTTATCGGCCTGTTCGGCTTTGATTTGGTGGGCTGGCTGTTCGGCGGCCAGGGAGCCGTTATCAGCCGGATCATCTTCACCATTGTGGGCATTGCCGCTTTGTGGTGCATCTCCCTCTTCTTCCGTAAAAACGATGTCGTATAATGATTGCCTTTGGCAATCATTATGATTCCCCTCTTGGCTAGCCCAATGTCCGGCTAGCCATTTTGCTTCGCAAAAACCGAGGGAAATCCACGGAACCCGGATTTAATTTTCTCCATTTTCCTATCTGAGGCGGGAATTTCCTGCCCCGGTTTTTCTTTGTCTGGACCGCAGACTGTTTTTTCCGTTGACACTTCAGCGTCCGCCGTGCTACCATAAGAGAAACCGCCCGGCAGCATTCCGGGGCGAAATCACTGCAAATGGAGTGTCACTTATGAATCGCATCGCACAATTTGAAACCGTCAGCCGGGAACAGTTCCTTCCCGCCTACCAGGAGGCCTTTGGCGGGAATGCCGCTCAGGCAGAAGAAGTGTACCAAAATATAAAACTCCCCTGCCGCGCCACCTCCGGCAGTGCCGGATACGATTTCTTCACCCCCGGCCCGGTGACCTTAGCTCCTGGAGAAACCAAAAAAATCCCTACCGGCATTCGGGTGAAGATGGAGCAAAACTGGGTGCTGCACATCTATCCCCGCAGCGGCCTGGGGTTCCGTTACCGGCTCCAACTGGACAACACCGTGGGCATCATCGACAGCGACTACTATTTTTCCGACAACGAAGGCCATATCTTTATCAAAATCACCAACGATTCCAAATCCGGCAAAACCCTGTCTCTCAATCGGTGGGACGGCTTTGCCCAGGGCATTTTTTTGGAGTACGGCATTACGGTGGACGACAACGCCCAAGGCGTTCGCAACGGAGGATTCGGCAGCACGTCCCGGTAGGATTCACAAAATGCACATAAAGGAAATACAAATTGGAAATCGTTTCTTCAAGAAGCTGTTATTTTTGTTTTGTATACTAATCTTGCAATCCAAAAAGAGCAGCGTTTCCCCAAGACGCCTCGGATTGTAAAACATGACCCTCTCTTTTCTTTTTCTCCTTTTTTCTCTTTTCTCAAGCAAAAGCCGTTGGGTAAAACCGGCGGTTTTTTGCTGTGCCTGGGGGTTTTTCACATCATTTTCCGTTTCCCGGCAAACCGGAAAACAGATGAAAAACGGTTTTTGTTTTTTCAGGATTTTGCCACATCTTTGCCAAACCCCATTCAAAATCCCTGGGTATACTGAACACGAATCCAAAATTAACCTCTCTCTTTTTGGATCTATATTTACTGCCGGGCGCAAAAGAAGCCGCTGTCTTTTGGCAGGCAGACCAAAAACCCTCTCCGTAAATGCGGGGATTGACCATAGATGCAGCAAGCAGCCGTTCGAACCAAGGAACGGCTGCTTGCTTTTTGTTGTTTGATTACAGCAGGGGCTGCATCTCTTTCACCATTCGCTGTTCCAGGTCAATGAGCCGGTTGGCCACATCTCTGGAAGAAGCGTCTGCCTGGGGATATTGGTTGAGGTATTTGTTTAAGGATTTGATCCCCATGTTGCACCCATCGGTGACCAGCTCGGCAATGGAAGCGTCGGTAGGCTCCATGGCCAGCTTCATGTTGGTTTTCATCCAGGACATTCCTTTGGACATCATCGCCGGTTCTTTGCCCGGTTTCCGATACTGACCCAAAAGCTGCTCTGTGCGCTGCTGCAATTCCTCATGTTCCATGCGGTACTCCTGCAACTGCTGGCGCAGGGGCTGGGTGGCGCTGTCCATCATGTCCCGGATGGAGTCCAGGCCCATGCGGATACCGGCGTCGCATTCCTGCAATAGATTGACGGTATCAGGTTGGTTCATACCCATTCCTCCCAAAAATAGATTCCGGAAAAGTCTGCCCGGAATCGGAGAAATTATTCCCGATTTTGTTTGCAAAAGCCAAGACAGTGACGGTGTATTTCACCTTTTTTTCAAATTACTTCCTATTCCTGTTCAAAAGATGTTCAAAAATTCATGGTACAGTATAACCGTAGTCAAACAGATTGACCCTCTGTTGACTGCTGAAAGGATCACTTTCATTATTCTCCTTTTTTCTCTTTTTTCCAGCAAGGGACCGTCGGAATTTCCGGCGGTTTCTTGTTTTTGTCCTACATTAACTGTTCCAGGATCGCCTGGTACAACCGGACAGGGTCTTCCAGATACCGGTTGGCTGCCTGCTGGGCGGAGGCTTGGTCGGGGGTATACAGCGTCAGCTCCATGGGGCAGTAGTCCTGTTCCTGTAAAGTCAGCCGCACCAGAACCCCGTTTGTGGCAGGCATCAGGGTGTAGCTGGCGGGATTTTCCACCTGTTCCGGCTGCTTGCAGGCCGCTTCCAATAGGGCTTCCCGCACCGAGGGCGGAAAACTGCCGGAAAGCTCCCGCACGGCCTGGGTCCCTTTGGCGGTGAGGGTCAGCACCCCTTCCTGTTCCTGGATCAAGCCGTTTTGCCGCAGTTCTTCCAAAGAACAGCAAAGGGTAAAGTAGTTCACCAATCCGGTGCTTTGTATCGAGCGCATCAGCCGGCTCAATTCCATCTGCCGTCCGCACTGCTCCAACAGCCAACAGAGCAGCACCCGCACGGTGGCGGGATCGTGGTATCCTCCCGGCTCCACTCCGGCAAAAATATTTTCCTGCATTGAGAACTCCCCCTTTTGTATAGAAGCGTGTTCTGAGATACGGTTGCACTGCTTCCATTATAACAACCTTTCCACCCCGGCGCAACTGTGTTGCTTGATTCCCGAATGGAGTTGTGGTACACTCATTTCAAGAATCGTTCAGGAGGACAGTCGAATGAAGATTGGCATTTCCACCGCTTCCTTATATCCTATGTTATTGGAAGAGGCTTTGGCGAAGCTGATTGAGCAGCAGGTTCCGGTGGCGGAACTGTTTCTCAATGCCTTCAGCGAGCTTTCCCCGGCGCTGCGGGAAAAGGTGAAGTCCCAGCTGAGCCAAAGCCCCATTCGGGCGGTATCGGTGCATCCCTTTACCAGTGTGCTGGAGTCTTCTTTGTTTTTTACCAGCTATCCACGGCGGTTTGAGGACGGGGTAGAGCTGTACCGCCGCTATTTTGATTATGCCGCCCAGATGGGGGCTGAAATTTTGGTGTTTCACGGCAATCATCGGAATACCAGCCGTCCGCCCCAGCGGTATTTTGAACGGTTTGCCCGGTTGCGGCAGGCCGCCAAAGAGATGGGAATTGTCTTGGCTCAGGAGAATGTTTACGCCCATTGCAGCCAGGATCTTTCCTTTTTGATAGAGATGCGCCGGTATTTGAGTGATGAAGTAGAATTTGTGCTGGATAATAAACAGGCCCTTCGCAGCGGTCAGAACCCTATGGAAATGGCCAAAGCGCTGGGAGACCGGGTGGTACAGCTGCATCTTTCCGATTCCACCTCCCAGCAGGACTGCTTGCCGCCGGGAGAAGGGGACTTTGATTTTGCCGGCTATTTTTCGATCTTGAAAGAAAAAGGCTATTGCGGTGACGGAATTGTAGAATTATATCAGAATAGTTATCAGTCGCCCAAGCAGCTCTTTCAAAGCAGAGTATTTCTCCAAAAGATCGCCGATGAAGTATTTCTTCCAAAGAATAATCAAAATTAAGATGTCTTTTCTTAGAATTCAAGAAAATCCGACCCATTTTCCTTAAAAGTATTGACAACAGAGGAAAGAGATGGTAAGATAACATGCGTTGTCGCAGCGACCCGAAAGAAGTCAAGCGAAACTCAAAAAAGTTTCGAAAAAAGACTTGACAACAGCG
>CAZWNI010000056.1:0-8120 GCA_964635385.1 uncultured Oscillospiraceae bacterium | reverse complement strand
AGAGCCGAGGGCGGGTCAATCCGGAAACATCAAGAACCTTTTTCGACAAGCTGAATGATTAGCAAGGCCCATCATTACGGTTCCCGCTTTGCCGCCGAAAAGCAAAGGCGGCATTTCACCTAACGGCGAAAATCAGCGGAAACCCAACAAATACTTTGGGATAGAGGAGAACCAGCCATGATCCAAGCCGTTTTCTTTGACATCGACGGTACACTGTTAAATTTTAAGGACCACACCGCCCCAGCTTCCACTATAAAAGCCCTGCGCCGACTGCAGCAAAAAGGGGTGCGTATTTTCATCGCCACCGGCCGTGCGCCCTTCCAGATTGATCTGGTGCGCCGGCAGCTTCCGGTTGCCTTTGACGGATTTGTACTGGTCAACGGGCAGTACTGCCTGTATCAGAATCAGGTGATTCACAGCCAGCCTATCCCGCCGGAAGATATTCAGGGGATTCTGCCTTATTTGGAGCAAAGCGGCGTTTCCTGCGCCTTTGTAGAACTGGATTATGTCTACTTTAATCGGGTGCCGGAGGTGCAGCTTCATCGGATCAAGGAAAGCAAACACACCACTCCCCGTCCTGCGGATAATCCCGCTCAGCGCATCTTTACCCATACCACCTATCAGCTTTCCCTGTACACCCCGCCGGAACGGGAAGAGGAAGCCTTGGCCTGCATTCCAAACTGCCGCTCGGTGCGCTGGACCCCGGTGTTTACCGACATCATTCCGAAAACCGGCGGTAAGGCGGTTGGCCTTCAGGCGGTACTGGATCATTTAGGACTTGATTTTTCCCAGTGCGCCGCCTTTGGGGACGGCGGAAATGACATTGAAATGCTCCAGGCAGCGGGAATTGGAGTGGCCATGGGGGGAAGCGCCAGGGAAGTCACGCAAGCGGCGGACTTTATCACCCGTCCCCTGGAGGAAGACGGGGTAGAGTACGCTTTGGAAAAACTGGGGATTTTGTAGTCTTGCGGCGGATTGCTTTTTTTGCGCTGTTGTTGTATACTGTTTTCTGGTGATAATGATGAAACAACCGGGCAAAATAGGAGATCTTCACTGCCACACTCAAAAGAGTGACGGCAGCGAGCCTTTGGAAAAGGTGGTTCACATTGCAAAGCAGATGGGAATGGACTTTTTGGCGGTCACCGACCACGATTATCTCACCCCCCGCAGCGAATTGGACCTTCTGGAACGGCAGTACGGTATCCCGCTGATCCAGGGGGTGGAACTTTCCTGCTTCGACCACCAACGGGGCAGACGGGTGCATCTGCTCTGTTATGAGCCGAAAAATCCGAAACCTGTTGAGGAGCAGTGCCGGGCGGTTTGCCAAAAGCGCACCCAAGCCGGAGAAAAAATGCTCAAATTGGTACAAAAGGAGTATCCCATCGCCCGGGAAGATGTGATGGAATACGCCTCCAAAAGCGAAGCCATCTTTAAGCAGCACATCATGGCGGCGCTGATGAGTTACGGCATTACCAACCAGATGTTTGGGGAGCTGTTCCGGGAACTGTTCTCCAGCAAAGGCGGAAAGGCCTACATTAAAATTGCTTATCCGGACGTCCGGGAAATCCTTCCCCTGGTACGTCAGGCTCAGGGGATTGCGGTACTGGCCCATCCTTATGAATACGATTCCTTGGACTTATTGGAAGAATTGGGCAGCCAGGATCTGTTGGACGGAGTGGAGTGTTACCATTCCCGCTGCACCAAAGAAGGGGAAGAATACCTGCTGGGCCGGGCGGAACACTTCGGCCTGGTGGCTACCGGTGGTTCCGACTACCACGGCTTCAGCGCCAGCCGCATCAGCCCTTTAGGCAACCGGTACACCCCCTGGGAACATTGGCTGCAACTGAAAGAAATTCAAGTCCGCCGTTACGGCGAAAATTAAAATCGACAAAGGAGAAGAGAAGATGGACGTAAAAGAACTGGCCATTGAAAAACACCGGGAATGGAAAGGGAAGATTGAGGTGATTTCCCGCACCCCCATCAAGACCAAAGAGCAGCTCTCCATCGCATATACTCCCGGCGTGGCGGCGCCTTGCATGGAGATTGCCAGGGATCACAGCAAAGTTTACGACTTTACCCGCCGGGGCAACCTGGTGGCAGTAATTACCGACGGCACGGCAGTGCTGGGATTGGGGGACATCGGCCCGGAGGCGGCTATGCCGGTGATGGAAGGGAAGTGCGCCCTGTTCAAAGAATTTGCCGACGTGGACGCCATTCCCATCTGCGTCAATTCCAAAGACCCAGATGAAATTGTCCGCACCATCGAACTCATCGGCTTGAGCTTCGGCGGCATTAACTTAGAGGACATCTCTGCCCCCCGCTGCTTTGAAATTGAGCAGAAACTGAAGGAACGGCTGCCCATTCCTGTGTTCCACGATGACCAGCACGGCACGGCCATTATTGTCGGTGCGGCAGTCATCAATTCCGCCAAGCTCATTGGAAAGCCTTTAAGTGAACTGGAAATTGTCATCAACGGCGCCGGAGCGGCAGGCATCGCCATTGCCAAATTCTTAATGTTGCTGGGGGTCGGGAATTTGATCCTCTGCGACCTCCACGGCATTCTGGCTCCCGGAACCGAAGGCATGAACCAAACTCAGGAGCAGATGTCCCAGGTCACCAACCGGGACCGCCGCACCGGTACTTTGGCCGATGCCATGGTGGGAGCGGATGTGTTCATCGGCGTGTCCAAGCCCAATATGGTGACGCCTGCCATGATCCAGAGTATGAATGAAAAGCCGGTGATTTTCGCTATGGCCAATCCGGTGCCGGAAATTATGCCGGAGGAAGCGCTGGCCGCCGGTGCTTATATCGTAGGCACGGGACGAAGCGATTTCCCCAATCAGATCAATAATGTGCTGGCGTTCCCCGGTATCTTCAAAGGTGCGCTGCGGGCCAGAGCCAGAGACATTACCGATGAAATGAAAGTAGGGGCGGCTTACGGCATTGCCGGCATCATTCCGGAAAATGAGCTTCGCCCGGACTATATCCTGCCCGATCCCTTCAATCCTGCTGTAGCGGAGAATGTAGCCAAAGCAGTGGAAGACGCAGTGAAGCGAGGGGAATAAGAAGATGGAAGAATACGTCAGCAAGACATTAGAAGCGCTGCGCCGCAATCGAATGGTGGCGGAGTATGTGGACAGCCGGTGGGATGTGCTGCCTAAAATCTTGGAGTGGATTCCCAAGGGAGCAACCGTTGCCTTCGGAGGTTCCGTAACCTTGGAAGAAACCGGTGTGATCAACGGTATCCGCCAAATAGGAGCCCAGGGCGATCTGGAGGTGCTGGACCGCTTTGCCCCCGGCTTGACGCCGGAAGAGTTGAAGGAACTGTTTCGCCGTGCCTTTACCAGTGATGTGTTCCTGACTTCCTCCAACGCCGTTACGCAGGACGGCTGTCTTTACAACGTAGATGGCCGGGGCAACCGGGTAGCTGCCATGATCTACGGTCCGGATTCGGTGATCGTGGTGGCCGGGGTAAATAAAATCTGTGAAAATCTGGAAGCCGCCGTTCGCCGCAATGAGAAGGTGAGCGCTCCGAAAAATGCCATGCGCTTGAAGAAAGACACCCCCTGCGTGAAAACCGGGGAATGTATGCACTGCCTTTCCAAAGACCGGATCTGCGCCAGTTTTGTGGCGCTTGGCCCCCAGATGACACCGGATCGGATTAAGGTGCTTTTGGTGGGAGAAACTTTGGGGTATTGAGAGGGTGCTGTGATGTTGTTTTTGTGTTATGAAAATTGTTCCACCTGCAAAAAAGCGGAAAAGTGGCTGCAAGATAATGGGATTTCCTATACCAAGCGTTCCATCACCGATCAGCCGCCCACAGAAGAGGAACTGGCTCTTTGGCAGCAAAAAAGCGGACTGCCTTTGAAACGGTTTTTTAACACCAGCGGACAGCTGTACCGTCAGATGGGCCTGAAAGAAAAACTGCCTTCCATGAGCGAAAAAGAGCAGCGCAGCCTGCTCTCCCAACACGGAATGCTGGTAAAGCGGCCCCTTGGAGTCAGTAAGGATTTGGTCTGCGTAGGTTTCCGGCCGGCGGAATGGGAAGGATTTCGGCAGGAGGAAAAGTAAAAGGGCGGTGGCCATAACGACTTTTAGGATAAACTGGAACGGCCCATGGAATTGGTACAAATTTTCCAACCGGTCAAAATATTGCGTTCAATCAAAAATGCAGGCAAGGGACGGATTCCCTGTCTGTATTTTGGTTTTGTCAAGATACAGCAACGGAAATTGAACCCTTCCAGCATTTTCTTTACTGCTGCCGCTGTCTCCTCCATGGCTTCACCATAAAACCAATGCCTCGTTAGAACCAAAAAAGCAGAGATGTCAAAAAAATGGTTCTATTTTGTTGAAAAGACAACAAATAATTGAAAAACAGCATTGTTAAAAGAAAAATCTTGCTTCTTTCTGTTTTTTTCCAAAATTTCTTCCAAGGGCTTTTCAAATACCCCCTTTTGTGGTATACTTACTTTCAGGAGGCGTGCCTCCGTTGCCAATAAAACAACAAAGAGGTGTTTTCTTTGCTCACATTAAAACAAGTTACCTGGACCGCCCCCGGTGGCAGTTCGGTTTTGAAGGGAATTGATTTGGTGGTTCCCGACCATAAGCTGGTGGTGATCACCGGCCCAAACGGCGGTGGCAAAACAACACTGGCAAAGTTGATTTCCGGTTTGGAAAAGCCGGATTCCGGCCGCATTTATCTGGACGATCAAGATATTACCGACCTAGACGTCACCCAGCGGGCCAGGCTGGGCATCAGTTATGCGTTTCAGCAGCCCGTCCGCTTCAAAGGCCTGACAGTGGCCAACCTGTTGGAACTGGCTGCCGGAACTACCCTTTCGGAAGACGAAATCTGCGGTTACCTGGTGCAGGTAGGGCTTTGCGCCATGGATTATATTGACCGGGAGGTCAACGCCACTCTTTCCGGCGGCGAAATCAAACGCATTGAGCTGGCCACCGTGCTGGCCCGACACAGCAAACTTTCTGTTTTCGATGAGCCGGAAGCGGGGATTGACTTGTGGAGTTTCCACAATCTGATTGGCGTGTTCCAAGCCATGAAAGAAGCCCAGTCCGGTACTTCTGTTATCATTTCTCATCAAGAGCGGATTTTGGCTATTGCAGATGAGATCGTGGTGATTGCCAACGGTCAAATCACCAATCAAGGCTCCGCTGCGGAAGTGCTGCCGCAACTGTTGGAGCAGGAGGAGAGCGGATGCCCGAAGTGCATGAAAAAGGAAATCAGTTTTGGAGGGCAGTTGAATGAATGAAATTACCAAAGAGCTTTTAAGACAGGTCTCCGACTACAAAGACGGCTATGAAGGAGCCTATAATATCCGGGAAAACGGCGGCTGTGCCGGGCGGAAATCCACCGAGCATATCCGCATTGAAAGCAAAACCGATGCTCCCGGTTTGGAAATCCACATTCTGTCCGGCGCCAAAGGAGAAACTGTCTCTATCCCTGCCTGTGTCACTCATGGTGGAGTGGACGACGTGGTCTACAACGACTTTTTTGTTGAGGAAGGGGCAGACGTGTTGATCGTTGCCGGCTGCGGCGTACACCTGGAAACCGGTGAACCGGCCCGGCACAACGGTATCCATCGCTTTTTCTTGGAAAAGAACTCCCATGTTATTTACCAAGAAAAGCATGTTGGCACCGGAAACGGCTTGGGCCAGCGTTCCATTGACCCGGTTACAGAGGTCTACCTGAAGGAAGGCTCTGAATTGGAGATGGATTCTCTCCAGTTAGGCGGAGTAGACCACACCATTCGGAAAACCTCCGGCGTGGTGGGGAAGGACGCCAAGCTGATTATCCGGGAACGAATCCTTACCGATGGAGAACAGCAAGCAAAAACAGAATTCGAAGTGGAGATGGAAGGGGAGAATTCCAGTGTCAACCTGATTTCCCGCTCGGTTGCCCGAGGCCACTCCTATCAAGCTTATCGTTCTCGGATTGTGGGCAATGCTGCCTGCGCCGGCCATTCGGAATGCGACGCCATTTTGGCAGAGAACGGACGGGTGGATGCGGCGCCGGAGCTGACTGCCAACCATCCGGAAGCTGCTTTGATCCACGAAGCTGCCATCGGCAAGATTGCCGGGGAACAGATTCTCAAGCTCCGCACTTTGGGGTTGACGGAAGAAGAAGCGGAAGCGAAAATCATTGCCGGATTCTTAAAGTAATTCTACGAAATAGATACCTCTGACACTTTTTGTGTTGGAGGTTTTTTTGTTTGTGCTGCGTAGTCATTTTTTCAAAATATTCATACACTGAAGGTGGGAGATGCTGAGAAGGGGGGAATTGATATGCGGCTGAAAGCAAACCATAAATCCACTCTAGATTACTGGCTGGACTTGATTTTAGTTTTTTTTATTATAAGTATCGTTGGTTGGATTTGGGAGGTGTTGCTGATTTGGGCGCAAAGCGGGAATCTGACCAACCGCGGGGTACTTCACGGCCCTTGGCTGCCTATTTACGGTACTGGCGGAGTGTTAATGATCTGGCTGAAGGAGCGTTTGCCGGGAAAATGGCGGAGCTTTTTCCTATCCAGCATGGCGGTCTGTGGTGTGGTGGAATATGCAGTTTCCTGGGCGCTGGAAAAGATTTATCATACCCGTTGGTGGGACTACACCAATATGCCGATGAATCTCAATGGACGCATCTGCCTTTCCGGACTGTTGTTATTTGGGGCGGCAGGATTGTTTTTAGTTTATGTGTTATACCCCCGGCTAAAGAAATGGTTTGTCCAGATTCCGCAAAAAGGGAAAATCGCCATTAACGCCTGTTTTTCTGTACTTTTTTGCGTGGATACTGTTTGCTCTCTTTGTTCTCCAAATATGTTGTAAAAAAGTGCTTGATTTTTTTCCGGCAGTGTAGTATAATGACATCGTTGCGAACGTAGTTCAATGGCAAAACACTAGCTTCCCAAGCTGGATTTGCGGGTTCGATTCCCGTCGTTCGCTCCAAAATTCCGCAGTCTGTCGGTGGCAGGCTGCGTTTTTATTTTGTCTGCTGTCTGCATTTCCAGCCAGCACTACTTGACAAATAAGGATAACAGGGGTATACTTTGGTTAGTAAATACTAATCAGGTGAGCTGCTGCTAAAAAGGAAGTGCTTGTATGGATCAGACCAGTATCGTTTCCACAGTGATCATTTCGCTTATCGTTTTGGTGATCTTGATCATCGGAATTCGTTCCATGATCCGCCGGGCTACTACAGGCTGCTGCGGGGCGGAGAATGAGATAAAACCCATCTATCCAGAAGATCGAGATTTGTCCCATTATCCCTATTGCTACCGGCTGGGAGTGGAAGGCATGTCCTGTCAAAACTGCGTGAATCGTATTCAAAATGCTTTTAATAAACAGGACGGTCTGTACGCTCGAGTAAACCGGCATAAAAAAGAAGCAGTCGTATACGCAAAACAAGAGCAGCCCCGGGAAGTTTTGGAAAAAGTCATCATCGGCCTGGGTTATCAAACAACCGGATTTACTCCCGTTGAAAAATGAAGTTGTTCAATGCTTCTTCTTGCCGCCATGTTCCGAAGGACGGTGGGAAAGCTGCTGAACTCGCTGGTCCATCCAGGCGTTTCGGTGTAACTGTTCTGCGGTGCGGATCCATTGTCCCTGATGATGCAGCTGCACTTGTACCGATACCGGCAGGGAACAGAAGAAGCGGCGGGCGCTGCTGCTGCCCTGTAAAAGTTGCTGTAAATTGGAGTATTGCATCAAATCACCTCCAAAGCAGTGTTTGATTTTCAGCGTTAATTATTCCAGAAAGGCATGTTGGGTTTTAAAACTTTCCCGTTTCTGCACTTGATTTTGGAAAGATTTTTGCTTTTTTTGACTGAAACAAAAAAGTGGGTTGACAATCAAGCATGGAAATGATATAATAATATTCGTTGAGCAAAGAGATGCAGACATAGCTCAGCTGGTTAGAGCGCTGCGTTCACATCGCAGAGGTCGAGGGTTCGAGTCCCCCTGTCTGTACCAAATAAAGCAAAGGCGAATCTGTATGCCATCATTTGTGATGTGATACTAATTATTTCACCTTAGCATAATAAGAAAGCCACTCTTTTTTGGAGAGTGGCTTTTTGTATGATGAAAACCAACTGAAGCTTGTCTGGTGG
>CAZWNI010000055.1:0-8521 GCA_964635385.1 uncultured Oscillospiraceae bacterium | reverse complement strand
CGGGCCGCTGTCCGGCTTCCCCAGATCCAGGCAGAAGCCATGGAAGCCTATAATGAAAGCAAAGCGCAGTTTGATCAGGTTTCCGCCGAAGCCCAGGCGCAGCTCCAGGATACCTGGAATCAACTGGAAGCAGGCCGGCTGGAATTGGAGTCCGCCCAAGCCGCCTTGGAACAGGCGACCCAGCAGTATCAGGAAGGCATTCAGCAAGGGGAACAGCAGTTAAATGAAGCCAAAACCCAACTGGAGCAGGCACAAATTGAACTCAGCGTCCAAAAAGCGGTGGTGCAGGCTAACTTGGCGTCCTCTACCACGCAAATGACCATGATTCAATCGGAAGTGGATCAGCTGATAAGCGAATTTCAGCAGCGGCTGACGGAGTTGGATCAACAATCTCAGGAGAGCATCGACCAGATGACCCAGCAGGGTTTGCCCACCGAGGAGGTTCAGGCCACCTTTGACGCCCAGAAACAGGCCATTCAGGAGCTGATTGATACCCTGCAAAACCGGGTGACAACCACTATTTCCGGCCTCCAGTCTTCTGCGGCGGATCAGTTGGCCCAAAGCATGGAGCTGATTAACCAGGCCCAGCAGCAGATTACCAGCGGCTGGGGAGATTATTACGACGCCGTGGCTCTTCTGGAACAGCAGCGGGAATCCGGCCAGGCGCAGTTAGATGAAGCGCAAGCCCAGTTGGATCAAGGCCAGGCAGAATACGACCAGGGTTTGGCCCAGTACAATGAGGCTGCCGCCCAGGTACAGGCGCAGTTGGAATCCGGCCAGGCGCAGTTGGACGCTGCTTTGGCTCAGATCAGCGAATTGGAAGCGCCGGACTGGTATGTCCAGGATCGAAGCAGTTACAACGGTTACTCCGATTTCGAGGAAGATGCCCTGCGGGTGGATAAAATCTCCGATGTGTTCGCCGTGTTCTTTATCCTGGTGGCCATTCTGGTCTGCCTGACGACCATGACCCGTCTGGTAGAGGAACACCGTACCGAGATCGGCACCTATCAGGCGTTGGGTTACCGGCGGTTGGACGGAATGAAAAAATATCTCATTTATGCTGCTTTCGCCAGCTTTGCCGGCAGCATTTTAGGGGTGTTGCTTTGCGAATGGATCTTCCCGCTGGTGATCTTTAAGGCTTATGGAATGATGTATATTCTTCCCGACGCCGTCACGCCGGTTCATTGGAACTATGTGCTGGGCTGTGCGGCGGTAAGCGTGGGCTGTACCTGTCTGACTGCGGCTCTGGCCTGCTACGGCCAGATGCAGGGTTATCCGGCGGCACTGATGCGTCCCAAGGCCCCCAAAGCCGGCAAGCGGATTTTGCTGGAACGGGTCAAACCCATCTGGAACCACCTGTCCTTCTCCTGGAAGGTAACTATGCGGAATTTTTTCCGTTATAAAAAGCGGGTGCTGATGACCATTGTGGGGATTGCCGGCTGCACTGCCTTGCTGATGGCAGGATTTGGAATCCGCTACTCCATTACCAGCATTTTGGATCTGCAATTCGGGGAAATTTTCGTTTACGATACCATCAGCGTGACCGCAAGCAATTTGGATCAAACAGACATGGATCAGTTGGAGGAGGAAGTGTTGGCGATTGATGGGGTAAACAGCGCCATGTACTTCTCCAGCCGCACGGTAGACAGCGTCGGGGAAAACACTTTGATCAGCACCACGGTGGTCACTCCCCAGCACACCGGAGCCATGCGGCAGTATATTGTGCTGCGGGATAAGGAAACCAAGGAAACCATCTCCTTAACTTCCACCGGGGCCGTCATCAATGAAAAATTGGCGGAGCTGCTGGACGTTCAGCCGGGAGATTCCATTCAAATTGATCCTGGCGACGGCAGTACCTTGGAAATAAAGGTATCCGCCTTAACAGAGAATTACGCCGGCAACTATATCTATCTCAGCGAAGACTACTACCGGCAGGTATTCGGGGAAGATCCCTCTTATACCAACCTGTACCTTACTTTTGACGAAGAAGCAGATGAGGAAGCGATTTCCTTGGCATTGATGGACACCGGGGAGATTTTAGGCTTGAGTCTGGTTTCAGATCTGGAGCAGAGCTTCCAGGAAATGCTCACCAGCCTGAATTATGTGGTCATTATCATTATTGTCAGTGCCGGAGCGCTGGCGTTTGTGGTGTTGTATAATTTGGCAAACATCAATATCGCCGAGCGGAAGCGGGAACTGGCCACCATAAAAGTGCTGGGCTTTTACGACTCCCAGGTCAGCGCCTATGTTTATCGGGAAAACATCGTCTGCACCCTCTGCGGCATTGCGGTGGGGTTGGCGTTGGGGGTGGTCTTAACCCAGTATATTCTGGCTTCGGTGGAGGTAGATGTGGTGCGGTTCAACCGTGCTACCGACTTCTGGAGCTTTGTGTACTCCGGCCTGCTGACGGCCTTGTTTGCCTTGTTGGTGAATGTGATTATGCACTATAAACTGAAAAAGATCGACATGGTGGAGAGTTTAAAGAGTGTGGAATAAAGTATGGGATTATCTGCAATTTCTGTTGTTCGGACGGCACTGTGTCTTTTGCGGCAAAGCCCTTCCTTACGGCGAATGGTATTGTTCGGATTGTGGCAGGGAAGCGGAGGAATATTGGTTTTGGAATTGTCCGCTTTGCGGGGAAACGCCCTGCATTTGTTTGCCGGGAGAATATTGTCTAGATGGCTTGATCGCCAGGGCAAACTATCAACACGGCGGAAAGGAGGCAGTGCTGGCCTTAAAAAGCGGCGCCCGTCCATCTGCTGCCAAAACCATGGCTTGGATGATGACTGCCTGGATGGAGGAAGAAGATTGGAGTCTGCTGCCCTTCCATTACATTATCCCGGCGCCTTCCGCTCCCAGCCTGTTTCGGGAAAGGGGAGAGCATGCCGTTTTGTTGGCAAAATACCTTTCCCGGCAGACCGGCATTCCGTATCGGATTGGGTATCTGCAAAAACGACGTTTTACCCGTCGTCAACACACCCTGTCCTCTGCGGAACAGCGCCGGAAAAATCTGCAAAAGCAGTTGGTTTTGCGCCAACCGGAAATTTTTGAAGGAAAAACGGTTTTGCTGGTGGATGATGTGGTGACCACAGGAAGCACCTTGGCGGAATGCGCCCGGCTGCTGCGGCATTGCGGCGCTGAGAGAGTATACGCCATTGCTTTTTGCCGCACTCAACAAAAACTAAATATGGAAAAACAGAACAGTTGCTTTGAATAATTTCTTTACTTCTCCGGGCTGCTGTGCTATACTATGGAAAGATTAGACAAAGAACTACGCAATGAAAGGGTTGGTTGATTGGATGGATAAGACCATAGCTGTATTTTTGAAATATCGCTACCTGTTGATGAATCTGGTTTCCAGAGACCTCAAGGTAAAATATCGCCGCAGTGTGTTGGGCATGCTGTGGAGTGTACTGAACCCGTTGCTGATGATGCTGGTCATGACGGCGGTTTTCTCTCAATTCTTTCGGTTTTCGATTCCCAATTTCCCGGTGTATTATCTGTCCGCTTCTTTGCTTTGGAGCTTTTTCAGTGATAGCACCAGTGTTTCCATGTCCGCCATTACCGGCAATGCAGCGTTGATTAAAAAGGTTTATATTCCGAAATATATTTTCCCCCTTCAAAAAGTGATGTCCAGTTGTGTGAATACGGGCTTTAGCTGCATTGCACTGATCTTTATTCTCCTGGCAACCCAAACTCCCGTTACCATTACCGTGACCTTGTTCCCTTTGTGCTTTACCTATGTGATTATGTTCAGCCTGGGAATCAGCTTGATGCTCAGCGCTGCGGTGGTGTATTTCTCCGACATTGAACATCTGTATGGCGTAGTACTTACAGCTTGGATGTACTTCACCCCGATTTTTTATCCTGAAAGTATTTTAGGGGATCTTCAGTGGATCTTAAAAATCAATCCCATGTATTATTTTATTTCTTATTTTCGGAATATTTTGATGTATAACACACTGCCTTCCTTGAAGGAAAACCTGATCTGTCTTTTGTTTGGTGTGGTAAGTTTGTCGCTGGGTTGTCTGGTCTTCAAAAAGTTGCAGCGCAACTTCATTCTACACATTTGACGGTTGGAGGAAGAGAATATGGCAGAAAAACAAGTCATGGTTGAGGTCCGAGATGTGACGATGAATTTTAATCTGGCCTCGGAAAAGGTAGACAGCATCAAGGAATACTTTATCCGCAAAGTTAAGGGTCAGCTTCAAATTCAAAAATTTGTGGCCTTGGATCATATCAGCCTGGACATTTATAAAGGGGACGTTTTTGGCATTGTGGGACTTAATGGCGCAGGAAAATCCACGTTATTGAAGGTGGTCAGCGGCATTTTAGCTCCCAGCGAAGGCAGTGTTACCATTCGTGGCAGCATTGCTCCTTTGATCGAGTTGGGCGCCGGTTTCGATATGGACCTTACTGCAAGAGAAAATGTGTTTCTGAACGGCACCGTATTGGGACACAGCCCTGATTTTTTACGCAGTAAGTACGATGGCATCATCGATTTTGCGGAACTTCAAAATTTTCAGGATGTTCCCATCAAAAATTTTTCCTCCGGTATGTTGGCTCGGCTGGCTTTTTCCATTGCAACGATGGTGACGCCGGATATTCTAATTGTGGATGAAATCCTTTCTGTGGGAGATTTTTTGTTTCAGGCTAAATGTGAGGATCGCATCAACCACATGCTGCAATCCGGCACCACTGTAATTATGGTAAGCCATTCCCTTCAGCAGATCCAGCGGATGTGCAACCGGGTGGTGTGGCTGGATCACGGTCAGATGAAGATGATCGGAGAAATGGCTCCGGTATGTAAAGCGTATAAGAGTTTTGGTGGATGAACACCGGTAGGAGAGGTTATCATGAATCTTATTTGGGAAAAGTTTAAAAATTACTCATATCGCGCTTATAAGTGTTTGACAGTCAAAGGCCCGGTTTATAGTGCGAAACGTTTGAAATTCTATTTGGTACAACGCCACAAACGCAATATAATTTGTGGCCGGCATGAAATTAGTGCAAAAGAAAGATTTGATCAGGAGAATTATTCTTTTTCAAAGAAGATTACGTTTAGCATATTAGTGCCGCTGTACAACACCAAAAAGGAGTTTTTAGACGATTTAATCGAATCTGTTCAAAAACAAACTTATTCTAACTGGGAACTC
Source organism: uncultured Oscillospiraceae bacterium (assembly GCA_964635385.1). Taxonomy (GTDB): domain Bacteria; phylum Bacillota; class Clostridia; order Oscillospirales; family Ruminococcaceae; genus Egerieicola. The sequence continues at coordinate 3,365 of CAZWNI010000055.1, read as the reverse complement.
TGTTTGGCGGATGCCAGTGATGATGCTAGTTTCGGTGTAGAGAAAAATGTTGCTGATTATATGCGGCATGACAAGCGGATTCGCTATATCAAGATTGACAACCTTGGCATTTCCGAAAACACCAATGAATGCATGAGGATATCGACTGGAGATTACATTAGTTTGTTAGATCACGATGATGTTCTGCATCCGTCCGCATTGTTTTATGTGATGAAGGCCATTTGTGAAGAGGATGCTGATTTCATTTATACTGATGAAGCCGCTTTTCAGAATCCTGATCTAAACAAGTTAGTCACTATGAATTTTAAGCCGGACTTTTCTCCAGACTATCTTCGTGGAGTCAACTATATCTGCCATTTGACCACCTTCTCTAGACAGCTACAGCAACAGGTGGGAGAATTTCGCCCAGAGTGCAATGGAAGCCAGGATTATGATATGATCCTGAGATTAACGGAAAAAGCCAAACATATTGTACATATTCCAAAACTGCTTTATTTTTGGCGGATTCACCCGCAATCCACCGCAGGCGGAGTAGAGGCCAAACCTTATTGCATCACGGCTGCTATTCGTGCTTTGGAAGATCATTATAAACGGGTGGGTATTGAAGCTACGGTGGAAGAAAGTGGTATTATGCCCACTACTTATCGTACACATTTTGCAATCATTGGGCAGCCTTTGATTAGTATCATTATTCCAAACAAAGACAACGTTGAAACGTTGGAAACTTGCGTTTCTTCGATTCTTGATCTTTCCACTTATCAAAACTATGAAATCATTGTTGTGGAGAATAACTCTGAAGAACCTGAAACCTTCCAGTATTATAAGAAATTGGAAAAATTAGATTCCAGAATCCGTATTATCACTTATAAAGGCTCATTCAACTATTCTAAGATCAACAATTTTGCTGTAGAGTATGCAAAAGGGGAACACCTGCTCTTTTTAAACAATGACACGCAAGTAATTACGCCAAATTGGCTGCAGGAAATGTTAGGATATTCCCAGCGGGAAGATGTCGGCGGTGTAGGCGCAAAGTTAGATTATCCTGATGAAACGATTCAACATGCAGGTGTGGTTGTAGGGTTAGGCGGTTACGCTGCTCATGCACATCGTAATTTTACCCGGGAAAGCGTGGGGTATATTTATCGCATTATCCTTCCCAATAACTTTTCTGCCTGCACAGGCGCTTGCTTGATGATGAAAAAATCGGTGTTTTTGGAAGTGGGCGGCTTTACCGAGGAGTTCACCGTCGCTTATAACGATGTTGATTTGTGCTTAAAAGTCCGGGAAACGAACCGCTACATCGTCTATACCCCTTATGCTGAGTTGTACCACTATGAATCAAAAACCAGAGGTGATGACAACGCTGATCCTGTAAAAACAAAACGGTTTGATCAAGAAAAGGAACTGTTTGCAAAGCGTTGGCATGATATTTTGGAAAAAGGGGATCCTTTTTATAATGTAAATCTTACATTATCGGGCGAAGACTTCTCATTGCGCTAAATTTGAAAACAAAGGAGTATCATCATGGCACTGAAATATCATCGCATCCTCTTAAAACTCAGCGGCGAAGCCTTAGCCGGGGAGAAGGAAACCGGTTTGGACTTTGATGTGATCACCAGGATCGGTGAAAGCATCAAAAAGGCGGCAAATCTGGGCGTCCAGATTGCCATTGTGGTAGGCGGCGGCAATTTCTGGCGGGGCCGTTCCAGCGGCGCCATGGATCGCACCCGAGCTGACCACATCGGTATGCTGGGCACCTGTATGAACGCTTTGGCGGTGGCTGATGTGCTGGAGCACCTGGGGCTGGAAGTCCGGGTGCAGACCGCTATTGAAATGCGGGCAGTGGCAGAACCCTATATCCGCAACCGTGCTGTGCGGCACTTGGAGAGGGGCAGGGTGGTTATCTTTGGCTGCGGCACCGGCAACCCATTCTTTTCCACTGACACAGCTTCCACCCTCCGTGCTGCGGAGATCAACGCCGATGTGATCTTTAAGGCCACCATGGTGGATGGGGTGTACGATAAAGATCCCAATAAATACCCTGATGCGGTGAAGTACGATCATTTGACCTTTATTCAGGTACTGAATCAGGGCCTTCAAGTTATGGACAGCACGGCTGCTTCCATGTGCAAGGACAACGATATCCCCATTGTGGTGTTTAATCTGAATGAGCCCGACAACATTGTCCGGGCCGTGCAGGGTGATGTTGTGGGTACTACGGTAGATAACGCCGAAGAATAATCGGTGTAGAATAGGAGTGTTATCAGAATGAAAGCTGTGTTGCAAAAATCGGAAGAAAAGATGCAAAAATCCATTGCGGCGCTGGAAAAGGATTACGGTTCCATTCGAGCCGGACGAGCCAATCCCCATGTGCTGGATAAGATTATGGTGGACTATTACGGAACCCCAACCAGTCTGCCTTCTTTGGCGGCCATCAGCGTGTCGGAAGCTCGTGTTCTGGTAATCCAGCCTTGGGATGCTTCCTGCTTAAAGGATGTGGAACGGGCGATTCTCACCAGCGATTTGGGGATCAATCCCACCAACGACGGCAAGCTCATTCGCATTGTTTTCCCCCAACTGACAGAGGAACGCCGGAAGGAATTGTGCAAGGAAGTCAGTTCTTTGGCGGAAAAAGCAAAGGTCGCCGTGCGTTCCATTCGCCGGGATTCCAACGAAAAGCTGAAAGCGATGAAGAAAGCCGGAGATATTACCGAGGACGATCTGTCTGAGGGCGAAAAGAAAATCCAAAAGCTGACAGATAAGTACTGCAAGCAGGTGGAAGAAGTCGCAAAGGAAAAAGAAAAAGAAATCATGGAGATTTAATCATGACGGAACGTGCACTGCCTCGCCACATAGGAATTATTATGGACGGCAACGGCCGTTGGGCAGCTCTCAAACATCTGCCCCGCACGGCTGGACATAAGATCGGCGCTCGTGTGTTTCGGAAAATCACGGAATACTGTGCTCAGATCGGTTTGGAATATTTGACGGTTTATGCTTTTTCCACCGAAAACTGGAAGCGCCCCCAGGAAGAGGTAAAAGCGATTATCCGTCTGCTGGTGGATTATCTGGAGGACGAAAGCGTTTGGAAAGGGAAAAATGTCAGCCTGCACTTTATCGGCGACCTTTCCGCTTTTGACGAAGAAGTCCAAATGTTGATCCACCGCACCGAGGAGATCTGCAAGGACTATACCGGCACTTGGGTCAATATTGCCATCAATTACGGCGGGCAGGATGAGATTCTGCGGGCAACGAAAAAAATGGCGAAAGATTGCGCCGATGGCGTGCGGAATCCATATGAAATTACGGCATCGGTGTTTGAAAGCTATCTGGATACTGCGGGCCAGCCTCCGGTGGATCTGGTT
>CAZWNI010000054.1:0-8599 GCA_964635385.1 uncultured Oscillospiraceae bacterium | reverse complement strand
TTCAAAGGATAATATGAACTTTGTCTGTTTAGCCAAAAGAAACGCAGCTTTTTTGGAAACATTGACAAAAAATTTTTCTTTCCTTTTTTTCGAAAATGTGGTAAAATAAAAAAGAACAAATTTTCGGAGGAAAGGCCATGAACGATAAGGCACGGCGTATTTATGAATATATTGTAGACCGAATCTCTCACGACATATCCCCTACCGTTCGGGAAATTTGCAGTGATTTGGGCATTAAATCCACTTCCACGGTGCATCGGTATATCAATGAACTTTGCGAAGAAGGGCTGCTGGAAAAACGGGGCAACTCCAACCGCTCTATCCAGTTGGCAGGGGACGAAGGGGCTGCTCGGGTGCCTCTCATCGGCAAGGTCACTGCCGGTATGCCCATCACCGCTTTTGAATGCCGGGAAGGGTATGTGCCCTTTGACTGTGGACGGGAACGGGTGGAGGATCTCTTTGCCCTGCGTATCCAGGGGGACAGTATGGTCAACGCCGGGATTTTAGACGGTGATGTGGTGATTGTCCGCCGGCAGCCGGTGGCGAACAATGGCGAGATTGTCATTGCCATGCTGGATGGAGAAGCCACCTGCAAGCGGTTTTATAAGGAAGACGGCCGCTTTCGGCTTCAGCCGGAAAACGACGAGTACCAGCCCATCTACACTCAAGAGATGGAGGTGCTGGGCAAGGTCATTGCGTCCATGCGCTACTACGAATAGGCAGATAAACGGAAAAAATTGTCCTTCCATTTTGAAATAGAGCGGGGTAAAATATCCCGCTCTATTTCTCTTTTGTCGTTTTTAGGGATACGGTTTTGAAAGAATGCCGGGCTGGTTTGGTTGAAACCCGGCAATCGGCTATGATATAATGTTAAAAAGGAACAGGATTGCAGGAGGCGGTAAAATGGGTTTGGTGTCGGTAAGTTTTTTGCTGGTGGGGCTGGCTCTTTGTGTGTTGAGCCTGCTGCCCATGCTGCTGAGCAATATTCGGGTGCATCTCGGCATCTGGCTGCCTCTGGTGCTGGGGATTCTCATGGTGCTGTTCGGCCGGTTTTACCGGGTAATCTTCCAGCAGGCTTCAGATGTGGTGGGCTGGATCGGGTTTGGGCTGCTTTGTGTTTTTGTGCTGTGGCTGGCGGCGAGCCTTTTGGTGCTGGCGCTGGGGTACCCCCGAGGCGTCAGGAAAGAATCCCCCTGTACTGTGGTGGTGCCGGGGTGTTCGGTGCTGGGGGTGCGTCCTTCCAAAATGCTGCTCCGGCGGCTGGAGACGGCCTGCAAGGTACTCAAAGAAAATCCCAATGCCTTCTGTATCGTCACCGGCGGACAGGGCCGGGGAGAGGCCTGCACCGAGGCCCAGGCCATGAAGGATTGGCTCACCGCCCAGGGGGGAATCGAGCCGGGCCGTATTTATTTGGAGGACCGCTCCACCAACACCTGGGAAAACCTCTCCTTTGCCAAGGATATCCTAAAGGAAAATCATCTGCCGGAACAGGTGCTGGTGGTCAGCGACCGATACCATCTGTTCCGGTGCAGCCGAATCCTGCAAAAGCTGGGACTTTCCTGCGCCTGCCTTCCCTGCCCCATCAATCCGGTGGTGGCGTTTGGGTACTGGTTCCGGGAATGTGTGGCGCTGCTGTTTCGGCTTCAGAGAAAGGGGAGGAAACATTCATGAAGGACGGCCTGTCCCTGCCAAAAAGAGCCTTTGTGCTGTGGGAGGCAGCGGCTTTGCTCGCCACCGGCGTTTCGGAGGTTTTTCTGGCGTTTTTGTTGCAGCGCTGGTTTTTTCTCCGGTTATGGACCCTTTGGCTGCTGGGATTGGTGGCAGTCATTCTGGTGTTTTGGTACCTGCCCCTGCGGTACCTGAATACGGAATACAAATTGGAACCCCATTCCTTTTGGTTATGCAAAGGGGTGTTTTGGCAGAAAACGGTGTGTATTCCCCGTGACCGGGTCAGTTATGTAAACACCTTCAGCGACCCTCTCAGCCGGTTGTGCAAGCTTCAATCCATTCGAATTTCTGCTGCCGGAGGAAGCGTTTGGCTGTTTTTTTTGAGTGAGGCAGAGGCCCGGCGGATCTTATATTCCCTGTCCCCGTCTTTTGAGGAGCCGTTATGAAAAAGCGCTTTCAGCACCCTATCAATATTTTGGAAAATATCTCCGGAAAGCTGTTTCTGTTGATTATTCCGGTGTTCCGCACCCTGATTTATGTGATTCTCCATGGAGAACTGGCCGGGTGGCTGCAAGGGGCCTGGCTGGATCTGCTGGTGGTACTGATAATTATCGGCAGCGGGGTGTACCGCTGGGCTTTTCTGCGGTACCGGTACAGCGAAAAGGGGCTGTGGGTATACAAAGGCATTCTTTGCACCGCAGTGCTGTTTCTGCCCAAGGAACAGATTTCCTACCTCAGCCGTCAGGAGCCATGGTACCTTCGGCCTATAGGCGCTGTGAAGCTCCAGGCCGACACCGACGGCGGGGGCAAGCACAACTACGATGTCTCCCTTACCATTACCCGAAAGGAAAGCGTCCAGATGGTGGATACGCTGTTCTCTATCCGGCTGAAACCGGTAGAGGAACGGTACCAGGCAAAAACCAGTCGGATTTTCCTCTACACGCTGCTGAATACCAACAATCTTTCCGGAATCCTCTACTTTGCCGCCGGTTTTACTACCGCCATGCGGATCTTCGGCCAGCAGCTGCAGGACTTTATGCGGGAAGGAGTACGGCGGACAGCGGAATTTTTCTCCTACAGCCTTTCCCCTGCCTTGGCGGTGCTGGCGGCGATCCTTCTGCTGTTTTGGGCCGGGATTTTTGCGGCCCACCTGCTTTATCTGCTGCGGTTCCGCTGCCGGCGGAGCCAAAATGTTTTGCGGCTGTCCTGCGGATTGATCAGCCAGCACCATACCCACATGACGGTCCACCGAATCAATTCGGTCACTTTGGTGGAAAGCAATTTATCCCGTCTTATGGGCATGGGCTATGCTACTCTGCGGTGCAGCGGTTACGGAAAACAGGACGGGGCCAATAACCTGCTGGTCCCCTCCTGTTCCATGAAGGAGCTGCGCCGGGAAACCTCCACCCTCCTGCCGGAATGGAAGGAAACGGAAAACCAACTGACCCCTCATCACTGCATCTGGCGGTATCTTGGGTTTCCCGCTGTTTTTATGGGTGTCATCACTGTGTTGGCGCTGTTCTTTGGACAGTTGGTAGAGGGCATCGGCGCCACCCTTTGGACGGTGTGGGGGTTGTTCTGGCTGCCGGTAAGCTGGCTGTTTTGGCTGCGGTGGCGGGGTTACCGTCACGCCGGGATTGGAGTCAAGGACGGCTGGGTCACTATCCGCACCATGAAGGGGTACCGGCTCACCACCACCCTGGTTCACCGGGACCGCATTGTCATGGCGCAGTTTCGGCAAAGCCCCTTTCAAAAACAGGCGGGGCAATGTGACCTGATCTGTTATATTTACGGGGAAGGCCGGGAGCGAGTGGTGCTGCCTGGCCTGACCAAAACAGAAGCCAAAGAGTTTTTACTGCGGCTGGGCATTTTCATGCCGGAAGAAGAATAAAAGACGTTTCCCATCTCCTTTTGCAAGGAACCGGAAACGTCTTTTTCTGTTACCCATTGGCTGTGGCTTGTTGGGAACGGGGCTCTGCCGCCTGTTCTTTCGCCCGGCGAATGGTTTCTTGATAGATGGTATCCAAGGTTTGGCCCACTGCTTCGATTCGCCGGTCCCAGGCAACCTGATACCCGGCTTCGGTGAGGTCGGGCAGCTTTCCTTCCAGAATCCCCCGGAGTTTGGCTGCAAAGCCGTCCAAAGAATCGGCTTTGTAGATGTTTTTCCCGTCCTCCAGCCACTCCTGATAGATGGGAATGTCCCGGATCAGCACATGTTGCCGGGAAGCCAGCGCCTCCAGCAATACAATGCCTTCCGTTTCTTCGTGGGTCAAAAACAAAAAGCAGTCCGCTCCCCAATACGCTGTACGAAGGATGTTTTCATCAATGTAACCGGGGAAATGCAGGTTGGGCAGCTTGGTGTGCACCGCCTTGCGGATCTTGGCGGGAATGGTCCAGGGAGAGGAATACCCAAACCAGATAAACTGGTATTCCGGCATCTGCTTGGCCAGTTCCACAAAGTCTAAAATTCCTTTGCGTTCAATTTGCAGTCCCACGCTCATGACAATTTTATCTTTTTGGGAAAAGCCAAACCGTTTCCGAAAGTCCTTGCCCGCTTCTGCGTTCTTTTTGTAATATTCCAAATCAATTCCGTTGGAACAGGAGTAAATGGGCTGGGTCAAACCGTAGCTTTCCACCAGATGCTTGGCGTAAGGGGTGGGGGTAATCAGGCTGTCTCCCAAACGGTAACAGGAGCAGAGCCACTTTTTGAACAGCGGCGCCACTGCATTGGCCCCCAGATAGGAGTTTTTGAAATCCTCCATGGTGCTGTGAGCGTGGTACACCACTGGGATTCCCTGTTTTTTTGCTTTTTTTGCCAGTCGGCGGGAGTTGGGAAAGATGGTGTTGATATGAACCAAATCCACCTTTTCTTCGGGGTCGGTGGTCCATTCAACCCCCACCTGCTCCAAAGCCCGGATCTGATGGCTGCGTGCTTTGCCCACGCCGGATTTTCCAAGAAGATTCATGGCCTCCGTGTAAAGAAGCACCTTCATTCTTCTTCCTCCTTCTTCCATGACTAACAGCTATTATACTGGAAGTTTGAGATTTCTGCAAGGGACAGCCTGCTTTTTCTGGGGGAGAATTTGTATAATATTGCAAAACCAACCGAAAAAATATTTGCTTTCTAGCTTATTCAATGAGACAGGTCAATCACGGTGCAGGGAACGCCTATGACACCCTTTTTGGGGCAGTTTTGATATTATTGTAGCAAAAGCAAAGTGAGAGGACAAGGGATTTCTTGTTATTTCCCGGCAAGTATGCTACAATAAATTCAAAGCAAAAAGGCCAGGGAGGTTTTTTTATGGCGTATCTTCAGGGAGTGTATCCCATTGTAAAAAAAGAATTGCCGGCCAGACACATTATCGACGTTACCGTATCCGCCCCGGAGATGGCGGCTCTGGCCCAGCCGGGGCAGTTTGCCCACATCAAGGCAGAGGGGCTGTTTCTCCGCCGCCCCATCTCCATCTGCGAGATCGACCGGGAAAAGGGCACCCTGCGGTTCGTGTTTGAGATCAAGGGGGAAGGCACCCGGATTCTCTCCGAAAAGCGGGTGGGGGATAATTTGGACATCATGGGCCCCCTGGGCCATGGCTTTGCCCAGCCGGAAGGGGAAATCATCGTTGTGGGCGGCGGCATTGGAGTGCCGCCCATGCTGGAAACTGCCAAGGCGTATGGGGCAAACGCCACCGCCATTCTTGGTTTCCGCAGTGCCAATGCAGTGATCCTCACCGAAGATTTTCAGCGTCAGGGCAATCAGGTGACGCTCTGCACCGACGACGGCACCATGGGCTTCCGGGGCTTTGTGACCCAGGCTTTGGAACAGCAACTGAAACAAAAACAGCCTGCCCTGATCTGTGCCTGCGGCCCGCACCCCATGCTCAAAGGGGTGGCTGAGCTGGCTGAGCAGTACAGGGTGGACTGTCAGGTTTCCCTGGAAGAGCGAATGGGCTGCGGCGTAGGGGCCTGCCTGGTCTGCGCCTGCCGCACCGTGAAGGACGGACAGGAATACTTAAGCCACGTCTGCAAGGACGGGCCGGTGTTCCATTCCAAGGACGTACTCTTTTAAGGAGGGAAAGAAGATGGCAGATTTAAGAGTGAACATAGCCGGGGTGGAGCTGAAAAACCCGGTAATTCCCGCTTCGGGAGCCTACGGCTTCGGCCGGGAATATGAGTGCCTTTACCCTCTCTCGGAGCTGGGGGGTATTTCCTGCAAGGGCATGACTCTGCGCCCCCAAAACGGCAACCCGCCGCCCCGGGTGGCGGAAACCCCTGCCGGAATGCTCAACTCTGTGGGGCTGCAAAACGGGGGCATCGATCACTTTATCCAGGAGGAACTCCCCTATCTGGAGCAGCAGGACACGGTGATCATCGCCAATGTGGCGGGTCACACCATCGAAGACTGCGTGGAGATTGCCCGGAAGCTGGAGCCTACCAAGGTGGACATCATTGAGCTGAACATTTCCTGTCCCAACGTGAAACAGGGAGGCGCCGCTTTCGGAACAAGCTGTTCCGCAGCGGAAGAAATTACAGGGGCAGTGCGCAAGCACACCACCAAGCCCTTGATGGTAAAGCTCTCCCCCAACGTCACCAGCATCACCGACATTGCCAAAGCGGTGGAGGCTGCCGGGGCAGATGCAGTGAGCTTGATCAACACCCTGCTGGGAATGCGGATTGATGTCGACACCCGCCGTCCTGTTTTGAAGAACAACGTGGGGGGCTTGTCCGGCCCGGCGGTGTTCCCGGTGGCGGTGCGAATGGTGTGGCAGGTTGCCAACGCCGTGAATATCCCGGTGGTGGGCATGGGCGGCATTGCCACGGCGAAAGACGCAGTGGAGATGATGATGGCGGGGGCCAGTGCGGTTCAGATTGGGGCGGCTATCTTTGCCGACCCCTGGACTCCGGTGAAGGTAATTCAGGGACTGAACGATTGGTGCGATCGGCACGGGGTGGCACGGGCGGCGGATTTAACCGGCGCCGTGCAGCCTTGGTGAGGTGACAGAAAATGACCACCATTTACCTCATTCGTCATGCTCAGGCAGCGGGCAATGTGGGCCATGTGTTTCAGGGCCATGTAAACAGCAGCCTCTCCCCTTTGGGTTATGCCCAGTTGGAGTATCTGGCCCGGCGGGGACAGGAACTGCAACCGGACATTGTCTATTCCTCTCCCCTCAAGCGAGCTGTGGAAACAGCAAAAGCGGTGAACCGGTTCGTGGGCGCCCCTCTGCTTCTGGAGCAGGGATTGCTGGAAATTGACGGAGGACGCTGGGAAGGCAAAGGCTGGGCTGTGTTCCAGAAAGAAGATCCGGTGATGGCAAGGCACTTTTTTGATACCCCCGGTTATTTTCAGGCTCCCGGCGGGGAGGCGATGAGCCATGTTTACCGTCGGGTAACGCAATGTTTTCAACGGATTGTAAAAGCAAATCAAAATAAGACTATTTGTATTGTATCTCACGGTTGTGCTTTGGGTACTTTGGTAACTTGGCTGGACCACCGGCCGGTGGAACAGATGCGGTGTGAGGATCTCTCCCACAACACCGGCATCACTACCGTTACAGAGCAGGACGGGATTTTGACTCTGGTGCAATTTAACGACACCAGCCATCTGCCCAAACAAATGCAGACTGGCTTTTCCCGAAAAAAACCGGAACAAGGAAGGTAGAAAAATGAAGATCATGAGTGTAGATTACGGAGATGTGCGAACTGGTTTGGCGGTGTGTGACCGCACCGAATTTTTGGCTTCCCCGGTGGGAACCATTGTGGAGCGGGATTTTGAAACCCTGGTCAAAAAGGTAGCCTATGCCGCCACCAAAGAATTGGGGGTTGGCATGGTGATCGTAGGCCTGCCCAGGAATATGGACGGAAGCTACGGCGAACGGGCGGAAAAGTGCCGCCGGTTTGCCAAAGCCTTGAACGCCTTGATCCCTATCCCGGTGGAGACCTGGGATGAGCGGCAGACCACGATGCAGGCCCAGCGGTATTTGGATGAAACCGGGGTATACGGCAAAAAACGGAAAGAGGTTATCGACGAAGTGGCCGCCACCATTATTTTGGATAGCTATCTGAAGTACCGGGCGGGACAACAAAAGCGGGAAGCTGGCGACCAGCAATGACATACCAATGGAAGCACTCCCTTTCTTATTACATCAAACGATATTTGTTTTTGGCGTTGGGAATGGTCATCATGGCCTTTGGAGTGGCCTTTACCATCGAAGCGGCCCTGGGCACCTCCCCTATTTCCAGCCTGCCCTATGTGGTGAATCTGCTTTCCCCGCTCAGCGTGGGCACTGCCACGATTGCGATGCACTGCTGTTTTATCCTGATTCAAATCCTGATTTTGCGGAAAAAGTTTCAGCCGGCGCAGTTGATGCAGTTGCCGGTGGCCTTTTTCTTCGGCTACCTCACCGATTTCGCCATTTGGGTGGTGGAGAAGATTTCCTGTGAAGGATACCTGATGCAGTGGGTGTTTTGCGCAATCGGCACTGTGCTGGTGGCGGTAGGGGTGAGCTTTGAGGTCACCGCCCATGTGGTGGTGCTGGCGGGCGAAGGAGTGGTGCTGGCTGTCTGCCGGGTCTGCCCCATCAAGTTCGGCACTATGAAAGTGATTTTCGATGTGAGCCTGGTGGTGATTGCCGCCGCTTTGTCCCTGATTTTCCTCCATCGGTTGGAGGGGATCCGGGAAGGCACGGTAGCCGCCGCCCTGTTGGTGGGCACCATTTCCCGGCAGTTGAATAAGCCCTTGGGAAAACTGGGGGAGAAAATTTTGAATTAAAACAAGAAGAATCCCGGCGGGAGTAAAATCCTGCCGGGTCTTTTATTCAAGAATAAATTGAAATTGACGCTTATTTCCTCTGCCGGCGCAGCAGAATGGCGATTACCACCCCAGCAAAAGCAGAAAACTCATTCCCAACGACAAAATTTTTCGTCCAACGCA
>CAZWNI010000053.1:1298-8686 GCA_964635385.1 uncultured Oscillospiraceae bacterium | reverse complement strand
TGTTTCCCTTTCCTGCCGGGAAGATGTATTCCAACCCGCAATGAATGCGTCCCCACATCCCCCAAGGAAAGCAATCCCCGGCATCAGAAATACCGCCACTAAAACGCCGGGAATCAGCAAAACCCACATGGCTTTTCCTTCTTTCCTGGAATTTTCTTTAGTATAGTGGATTTTTGAAAAAAGGGCAAGAAAAACCGGCTCTTCGTTTCAGAAGAACCGGCAGAATATTTAATCTCCAAACTTTTTGTGCAGCTTCTCTACAATCTGGTGAGCGCACTTATTGACGTCCCCGCAGCCCATGGTAATCACCAAATCCCCCGGACGCACCATATTCAATACATGGTCGCTCATCTCATCAAAGGTGGGATACCACACGCACCCCGGAATTTTCGCCGCCAAATCCTTGGCGTAGATGCCGATGGTATTCTTTTCCCGGCTTCCCATAATCTCGCTGAGTACCACATGATCCGCAATTTGCAGCACTCTGGCAAAATCATCTAACAGACGAGCTGTGCGGGAGTAGGTAAAGGGCTGATGCACCGCAATGATCCGGGTAAAGCCCAGTTCCCTGGCGGCGGAAAGGGTGGCTTGAATCTCGGCGGGATGGTGGGCATAGTCGTCCGCCACCACAATATCATGATTGTGGTACAACACCTCAAACCGGCGGCAGGCGCCGTGAAAATCCTTCATTCCCAGGTTCAGCTTTTCTGCCGGCACCCCGGCCAGCAGCCCGCAGACACAGGCCGCCACGGCGTTGATTATATTGTGTTTGCCGGGAACCAGCAGGTCGATGGCAGTTAAGCATTTCCCTTGGTGCATCAAATCAAACCGGTGGTGCACCCTTGAGATCTGCTGGATATTGTCCGGGTAATAATCGTTGTGATCCCGCCAGCCGAAGGTGATCTTCTTCTGAGGCAGGTCTTTCACGGCGTCGATGGTGTTGGGGTCGTCCCCATTCAAGACAATGCATCTGGTGGCCATGGAGCAGAACTGGGTAAAGCTGTGCTTTAAGTTCTCCAGGGTTTTGAAAAACTCCATGTGATCCTCATCAATGTTCAGCACCACTGCCACGTCCGGGGCCAGCTCCAAAAAGGTGTTGGAAAACTCGCAGCTTTCGCACACCATGTTTTCGCTGCTGCCGATCCGTCCACTGCCGCCGATGGAATTCAGCTTGCCACCGATGACCACCGTGGGATCTGCGCCGCCGTCCAGCAAAATCTGGGTGGCCATGCTGGTGGTGGTAGTTTTTCCGTGGGTGCCGCTGATACAGATGGCATTGGAAAACTGCTGGGTGACGATGCCCAGCAGGTACTTCCGCTCCAGCACCGGCATGCCGCTTTCCCAGGCGGCAATCAGTTCGGGGTTATCCGCCATAATGGCGGCGGTGTAGACAATCAGGTCTGCCCCTTGTACGTTTTCCGCCTTCTGCCCCAGGGTCACGGGAATGCCCATATCCATGACCTTTTGCAGGGTATCGGTCATGTTGTTGTCGCTGCCAGTGAGATAGTAGCCTTTCGCATGGAGGATCTGTGCCAGGGGGTACATACCGCTTCCGCCAATGCCGATAAAGTGGATGTGTTTTTTATCCTTCAGAATCTCTGCGGTGTACTGCATCTCCATCTGCTCCTTTTCAATCCCAACGTGAAACTGCTGATTATACATGGAAACGGAAATTGACGATATCTCCGTCCTGCATTACATAGTCTTTTCCTTCCAGCCGCACCAGACCCTTTTCCCTGGCGGCGGCCATAGAACCGTTTTCCTTCAGGTCTTCAAAACTCACTACTTCCGCCCGGATAAAGCCTTTTTCAAAGTCGGTGTGGATCTTTCCTGCCGCTTGGGGCGCTTTGGTGCCCTTTTTGATGGTCCAGGCCCGGCATTCATCGCTGCCGGCGGTCAAAAAGCTGATCAAGCCCAGCAAGGCATAGCTGTCCTGAATGATCCGATCCAGACCGGACTGTTCCAGGCCCAAGTCCGCCAAAAACTCTTTCTTTTCTTCCGGCTCCATTCCCGCCAAGTCTTCCTCAATCTTTGCACAGATGGGCAGCACGGCGGAGTGTTCCGCCGCAGCGATTTCTTCCACCTGGCGGTAGAAGGGGTTGGTTTTCAAATCGGAAGAAAAGTCCTCTTCCGACAGGTTGGCGGCGTAGATAATGGGCTTATTGGACAGCAGGGGAACGGTTTTGATGATCTCCCGCTCCTCCTCGGTGTAGTGGAAGCCACGGGCAGAATTGCCCTCTTCCATATAATCCTTCAGCCGGGTGAGAAAATCCACCTCCGGCTGCAATTTTTTATCCGCTTTGGCCGCCTTGGCGGTTTTGTCAATCCGGCGCTGCAAAATATCCAGGTCGGAGTAGATCAGTTCCAGGTTGATGGTCTCAATGTCCCGCTTGGGGCCGATCTTGCCGCTGACATGGACAATATTCTCATCTTCAAAGCAGCGCACCACATGAACGATGGCGTCTACCTCCCGGATATCCCCCAAAAACTGGTTGCCCAGGCCTTCCCCTTTGGAGGCCCCTTCCACCAGTCCGGCAATGTCTACAAACTCCAGCACCGCCGGGGTAAATTTCTTAGGCTGGTACATCTGAGCCAAAAACTCCAGCCGCCGGTCCGGTACGCTCACCACCCCTACATTGGGCTCAATGGTGCAGAACGGATAGTTGGCCGATTCGGCGCCGGCGTTGGTCAATGCGTTAAACAGGGTGCTCTTTCCCACATTGGGCAGCCCCACCATTCCTAACTTCATGTTGGTTCTCCTGTCCTTCTAAGTAATCGGGCTTTTTCGCCGTCTAACATAACAGTATAAACCATTCCCCTCGGAAATGCAATCATTTGAAGGGGAATTTTTCCAAATAAAAACGGCGCTTTCCCCGTTCATTGGGAACAGCGCCGCCGAAAATCTTCCTTTTCCGGTCTCCTGCAAATTCTTCTCTGATTTACAGCACCTTGGACAGGAACTCTTTCAACCGTGGATTCTGGGGATTGGCGAAGAAATCCCTGGGGTTGTTTTCTTCCTGGATCTTACCTTCGTTCATGAACAACACCCGGGTGCCCACCTCTCTGGCAAAGCCCATCTCATGGGTAACCACCACCATGGTCATGCCGGTGTCTGCCAGCTCTTTCATGAGATCCAGCACTTCCCCCACCATTTCCGGGTCCAAAGCGGAGGTGGGCTCGTCAAACAGCATCACCTTGGGGTCCATAGCCAAAGAACGGACAATGGCGATCCGCTGCTTCTGCCCGCCGGAAAGCTGGGCGGGATAGGCGTCCGCCTTATCTTTCAGGCCGATCCGGTCCAGAAGCTGAAGGGCCCGCTCTTTGGCCTGCTCCTTGCTCATAATCTTCAGCTGCACCGGAGCCAGGATAATGTTGCCCAGCACCGTCTTATTGTTGAACAGATTAAAGTGCTGGAACACCATACCCATGTGGCGGCGCACCTGGTTAATGTCGGTTTTCTTATCGGTGATGCACTGATCTTCAAACCAAATTTCCCCTTCGGTGGGGGGTTCCAGCAGGTTCAGACAGCGCAGGAAGGTGCTTTTGCCGGAACCGGAAGGTCCGATGACAACCACCTTTTCCCCTTTTTCAATGTTGATGTCAATGCCGTCCAGCACATTTAAGGAGCCAAAGCTCTTTTTAAGCCCCGATACTCTTATCACTCTTTCTCAGACTCCTTTCCATCAGACGAACCAGCAGGCTGATAATCAGCACCAATACAATGTAAATGATGGCCATTACCAGGTAGGGCACCATAAATTCATAGCTGTTGGAGCCAATGTAGTTGAAGGCAACGTACAGGTCGGTGGCGCCCACAAAGCTCACTACCGAAGTTTCCTTAATCAGGCTGATGAATTCGTTGCCTATGGTGGGAAGCACGTTTTTCACCGCCTGGGGAATGATAATCAGCCGCATGGTGGCGCCGTAGCTCAAACCGATGGCCCGGCCGCCTTCCATCTGGCCCCTGTCCACCGACAGAATACCCGCCCGAATGATCTCGGAAACGTAGGCGCCGGAATTGAGGCCGAACACCACCGCCGAAACCATCACCGAGCTGAGCCGCATTCCTGTAATGGGAAGCAGCACATAGTAAAACACCAGAAGCTGCACCACCATGGGGGTGCCCCGGAACAACGCCACATATAAGCTGCACACCCCGTTGAAAAACTTGACGATTACGTTGGTTTTGGGAATCACCCGTACCATTGCAATGATAATGCCGATGATTATGCCGATAATCAAACCGGATACAGCGATAACCAAGGTATTTTGCAGTCCCTGAAGCACGGAATCCATGCCGCCCTTGTTAAAGAACACATCTAGAAACTGGTTTACCTTTTTTCCAAAGTCCCCCATTTGCACCATCCCTATTTCACTGTCACAAAACAATAGCCCCACCGGGTAAAGGTGAGGTTATTGCCTATGCGAAACGTATGATTTATGCCACTGCGTTGATGGCTTCGGTGATTTTTTCCGCCGGAGCGATGTCCACGATCACATAATCAATGTTGCCGTTGATCAGATCCTGCACTGCCAGGGAAGCGCTCTGATAACCTCTGCTCTGCGCAGTCAGACCTTCAAATCCCAAGTCCTCGTCGCCGTCCACATAGAACTGACCGGTGGTGCCGGTCTGGCAGCCGATCACCACATCGGAGCTCAAGCTCTGGAGGATTTCTTCCACTTCTTCTGCGGTGGTGCAGTCATCGAAGGTGGTGTCATCGCCGCGGGCAATCACAACCTGAGAAGCATTGTAGTAGCTGTCGGAAAACTGTACATACTCTTCCCGTGCCGAAGAAACGGTCAGGCCGGCCATGGCAATGTCGCACTGGTGCTGGCCCACAGACAGGCAGACCGCATCAAAGTTCATGTTCTGGATCACCAGCTCTTTGCCCAGACGTTCTGCCAGCAGCTGCGCCAGCTCCATGTCCACGCCGTAATACTCGTTGCCGGTGCTGAGGGTGTACTCAAAAGGCTCGAATGCGGCATTGGTGGCTACCACCAACTGATCCTTGGAGGTATCCAGTTCCGCAGAAACCACAGCTTCCGGAGTGCCGCCTTCAAAATACTTGTTCAGGATTTCTTCCAGGGTGCCGTCGCTCTTGATTTCAGCGATAAAGGCGTTGACTTCTTCCAGCAGTTCCGGCTGATCCTTGTCCACGCCGAAGGCGTATTCTTCATCGGTCAGCGGAATGTTGATCATCTTCACGGCCTGGGTGTCACTGTCGCTGCTGGTAGTGCTGCTGCTGCATCCAGTCATGATGGTAACAGACAAAGCCGCAGCCGCCAAGATGGCTACAAATTTTTTTAATTTTCTCATTTTTCTTATCCTCTCTATGTATTTTATGTTTTTTATTTTAACATCTTTTCTGGCGAAATACAAGAGAATTGGAAAAAAATATGAAATTTACCTGAAATTCTTTTGTTTTTCCGGTATTCGGCCTGTTCTCCGTAAAAAACTGAGCAAGAATTCTGAATTCTGCCCATACAAATCCAAAATATGGCCTTTACCCCGTAAGAAGATTTCAGCTTGACGAAGCTCCGACAAAGGGCTATACTATGGTTAATGGCTTATGTCAGAATCCAAGAAAAGCAGGTGATAAAGGTGGCGCGTCCCAGAAAATGCAGGCGGGTCTGCACCATGCCGGTCCATAACCGCTTCGGCCCTTTGGCGGAAAACAGTTCCAATCCGCCGGTGGTGCTCAACGTAGATGAATATGAAACCATCCGCCTGGTGGACCTGGAAGGGTACACCCAACAGCAATGCGCCGGCCAGATGGGGATTGCACGCACTACCGTGCAGAGGATCTACGATCTGGCCCGGAAGAAAATCGCCCAGGCCATTGTAGAAGGACGGCAGCTTTTGATCCAAGGGGGAGAGTACCATCTCTGCCAGGGCCAGCAGAGCTTTCCCTGCTGCTGTCATTGCAACCGCCACACCCGCCTGAAACCGACAGAGCCCAATTCCGATGAAAAAGGAGATCCAGCAATATGAGTGAAACCTGTTCTCACCAATGCGGAGAATGTTCCGCCGACTGCGCCCAGCGCACTGCTCCGGAAGACCTCCGGGAAAAGCCCAATGTCATGAGCAAAATCAAAAAGGTCATTGCGGTGGTCAGCGGCAAAGGCGGCGTAGGCAAAAGCATGGTCACCAGCCTGTTGGCCTGCAAAATGCAGCAGGAGGGCTGCCACGCCGGTATCCTGGACGCCGACATTACCGGCCCCAGCATTCCCCAGGCCTTCGGCATCCATCAGCGGGCCCAGGGCACCCAGTACGGTATCCTGCCTATCCTGAGCAAAACCGGCATCGACATTATGAGCATCAACCTCCTTTTGGAGCACGCCACCGACCCGGTGGTTTGGCGGGGCCCCATCATTGCCGGCACGGTCAAGCAGTTCTGGACTGATGTGATCTGGAACGACGTGGACTACCTGTTTGTGGATATGCCTCCCGGAACCGGGGACGTGCCCCTAACGGTGTTCCAGAGCCTGCCGGTGGACGGCATTATCATTGTCTCCTCTCCCCAGGAACTGGTGGGAATGATTGTGGAAAAGGCGGTGAACATGGCCCGAATGATGAAGGTGCCGGTGCTGGCTTTGGTGGAAAATATGTCCTACTTCACCTGCCCCGACTGCGGCAGCCGCCACTTTATCTTCGGAGACAGCCATGCGGAAGAGATCGCAGCCAAGCACCAGATCCCCCTGCTGGCCCGCCTGCCCATGGACCCGACCGTAGCTGCGGCGGCAGACCAGGGCAAGATTGAAGAGGTGAACCGGCCGGAACTGGACCAGATCGCCCGAATGCTGAAGCAGATGATCTCCTTCCAACCCAAAGAGGAATAACCGGCCAAACAGGAAAAAGCCCCGGAAATGCTGAAGATAGCGGTGAGCTGCGATGCCGACGGTGCTATCTTCCAACACTTCGGCAAAACCCCATCTTTTATGATTTACACTCTGGAAAACGGCCGTGTGAAGGAAAAACACCTGCTGAACACCGGAGACAGCGGCCACAGCGTCCTGGTTGGGCTGCTGGCAGAGCAGAAGGCAGCAGCTTTGATCTGCGGCGGCATCGGCGGCGGAGCAAAAGACGCTCTGGCTCAGGCGGGGATCACCGTGTTCGGCGGGGTCACCGACAGCGCCGACCGGGCAGTGGAGGACTTTCTGCGGGGACGGCTGGCCTTTGACCCCGACGTCCACTGCGGCCATCACGACCATGCCCACGGGGAAGGCCACGCCTGCGGCGAACATCACTGAAAATTCAATGAAATAGAGCCAAACGGCGGAGCCTTGCCAGGGTTCCGCCGCTATTTTTTCAGTGCTCAGAATTCATTGTAACCCAGAAGAATTGCTTGGAGACTGGTATTTTCCCATTGCGGAGCGGTGTAATTTCT
>CAZWNI010000053.1:0-1198 GCA_964635385.1 uncultured Oscillospiraceae bacterium | reverse complement strand
TTTCTGTTTATCAATCGACATAAAAGACGTACATTGTTTCAAAAAGGTTAGATAATGTTGTGTCGCATTTTAAGCGAGATGAAAAGCGGCGCAAACTTTGTTCGTAAATGCAGAAAACCCCGATGAGTACAGAAAAGGCTGTAACTCATCGGGGCTGTCTTTATTCTGAAATCCACACATTCGATTGGAGGAACTGTCGTTTTCTAAAAAATGAAGAGAATAATTCTTTCATCATACTTTTCGGATAAAATATATCCGGAGGTAAACCGAAATGAAAGGACGAATTTTAACAAGCGAAACAATAAAGCACTTCAAAAAGCATTTACACGAGGAGGAAAAGTGCGAAAACACAATCCAAAAGTATCTGCGGGATGTACGCACTTTCGCTGCATTTTTAAGCGGTGAACAGACAACCAAGGAAACAATTATTGCCTACAAAGACAAGTTACTTTCCGAAAATTATGCCGTGCGGAGTATCAATTCTATGTTGGCTTCTCTCAACAGTCTGTTTGCTTTTCTTGGCTGGGAGGAATGCAAAGTAAAATCTATCAAATTTCAACGACAGATCTACTGCCCAGAGGAAAAGGAGCTGACCAAGGCGGAATATGTACGGCTGGTACATGCTGCAAAGCAAAAGGGCAATGAGCGACTGAGTCTTATTTTGCAAACGATCTGTGGTACAGGTATACGGGTGAGCGAACTACAATACATCACTGTTGAAGCAGTTAAAAGCGGTAAAGCGGCAGTTTCTCTCAAGGGCAAAATACGATCGGTGTTCCTTGTGAAAAAACTGCAAAAGAAATTGCTCCGCTACGCCGCAGAACAAAAGATACAGACCGGCGCCATTTTTATCACTCGTACAGGAAAACCAATGAACCGCACAAATATCTGGCGAGAAATGAAAGAGCTTTGTAAGCTGGCAAAGGTAGACCCGCAAAAAGTTTTTCCACACAATCTACGCCACCTCTTTGCCCGCATGTTTTACAGAATCGAAAAGGATATCGCAAAGCTCGCCGATATTCTTGGACACAGCAGTATAAACACCACAAGAATTTATATCATTTCCACCGGAAGAGAACATCGGCAATGTATGGAAAATATGCGCCTGATCCTTTAACAAGCCGACTTGAAAGGCGGCTGAGTACATAAACGGCATTATGTTGCAAACCAACATGCTAAATCTACTTTGTTGACGTCA
>CAZWNI010000052.1:0-8962 GCA_964635385.1 uncultured Oscillospiraceae bacterium | reverse complement strand
CCCCGAAGCAAGGTGAGAAAAGCTTCAGGGGATTAGAGCCAGCACAAAATGAGAAGCTGGGACTGCTATTATTGTACCAGAAAAAGCACAAAAATACAACTGAGAACAAAATTTTTTATTTGGTTATTTTTTTGTTCTCAAAATGGAAAGAATACCATTTCGTTGACAATTACACAAGGGAATGGTACAATCATACTATCAAGCGGGCATTGTCCCGGAAAGGAGCCATAGCAATGCTGGAAACCAACAAGCCGGAAGAGCTGGAAAATGCAGAAAATTTTGGCTGTGTCACCTTGACCGATGAAAATGGTCAGGAAGCAGATTTCGAAATCTTGGATTTGATCCTCTATCAAGAAGAACAATATGTAGTGCTGATGCCGCTGGACGAAGAAGACGATCAGGTGGTGATCCTCAAGCAGGAGGAAGGGGACGAAGAAAACGATTGCTTCGTCAATGTGGAAAGCGAAGAGCTTTTAATGACCATCTTCGGTATCTTCAAAGAGCGGAACCAGGATCTGTTTGATTTTGAAGATTGATGAAAAAGGCGTGCGGCAGTAACTTTGCAGCACGTTTTTTGTTTTTGAAAAGAAAAACAGAGGGAACTCTGGAAAAAAAGCAAAAAAAATGATACAATAAAACCAATCTTCACGCCAACAGCTCCAAGGAAAGGAAGAAAAAATGTGAATGTACAGGAATTGTTAAATTTGTTGGAAAATCCACTGGTGATCCGCCGTCTGCGGGAGATTTTGCAGAAAGATTCTCCTCGGCCCCAAGCTACCATGGAATTTCGGGCTTCTGCTGCCGGAGCATCTCCTCTTTTGGAAGGGGAACAGCAGCTGCAACGGAAAATTGAGCGGCTGTCCAATGCCCTGGAGGCAAGCCGGGAAGAAATTCTGCGGCTGCAGGAGGAAAACGACACATTACGGGGACAGTTGGAACAGGCCAACCACGCCATTCAGGAGTTTTTACAGAACAGTTTTTGATTTTTACTTTAGTAGGGTAAAGGTTGATTTTACCCATTGTGTGTGCTATGATAAGGAGGCGGGCTTTGCCTTGGCAGAGCCGTGCAAAAAATCCCTTTACCGGACAGGAAAAGGGGTTGCAGTTACAACGAGGAAGGAGTTTCTACTATGGTACGAGCAATCGTAGGCGCCAACTGGGGCGACGAAGGCAAGGGCAAGATCACCGACATGATGGCGGATCAGTCCGACATTGTAGTGCGGTTTCAAGGAGGAGCCAACGCCGGTCATACCATCATCAATGATTACGGCCGGTTTTCTCTGCACCTGCTTCCCTCCGGTGTGTTCCATCAGAATATTGTGAACATCATCGGCACTGGGGTGGCGCTGGATCTGAAAAAACTCTTTCGTGAACTAGATGATTTGACCGCTCAGGGGGTGCCTGCGCCAAAAATCCTGGTGTCCGACCGGGCGCAGGTGCTGATGCCTTACCACATTCAATTTGATGTGATGGAAGAACAGCGGCTGGGAGCTAAGAGTTTCGGCTCCACCAAAAGCGGCATTGCCCCCTTCTATTCCGATAAATACTTAAAGATTGGCATTCAGGTCTGCGAGCTGTTTGAAGATGAAGAGCTGATGGAGCGGCTGAAAGCGATCTGTGAAGTGAAGAACCTCTCCATTCAAAACATCTATCATTCCGAGCAACTGCTGGACCCCAAAGCAATTTTCGATGAAATCACCTCCTATCGGGAGCGGCTGAAACCCCTGGTAGCGGATACGGCCCAGTATCTGCACCAGGCGCTTCGGGACGGCAAAAACATTTTGCTGGAAGGCCAGTTGGGTACGTTGAAGGACACCGACCACGGCATCTATCCTTTTGTAACCTCTTCCAGCCCCCTGGCCGGTTTCGGCGCTGTGGGCGCCGGAGTTCCGCCTTATGAAATCAAGGAAGTAGTTACTGTGACCAAAGCCTACTCCTCCGCCGTGGGCGCCGGAGCCTTCGTCAGCGAAATCTTTGGGGAGGAAGCGGAAGAATTACGCAAACGTGGCGGCGACAAGGGCGAATACGGCGCCACCACGGGACGCCCCCGCCGGGTAGGTTGGTTCGACTGCGTGGCGACAAAGTACGGCTGTCTGCTGCAAGGAGCCACCTCTGTGGTCATGACCAACATTGACGCCTTAGGTTACCTGGACAAGATTCCGGTGTGTACCGGTTATGAAATAGATGGTGAAATTACCACCAATTTCCCCTGCACCCCCAAACTCAACCGTGCCAAGCCGGTACTCACCGTATTGGACGGCTGGAAGCAAGATGTCCGGGGCATCAAGAACTACAACGACCTGCCGGAAAACTGCCGGAAGTACATTGAATTTCTGGAAGAGCAGATCGGCTTCCCCATTAAGATGGTGTCCAACGGACCCAAGCGCAGTGAAATCATTGTGCGGTAAGAGATGAAAGCAAAAAAGAGCAATCGGTTTTCCCTGTTGTATCTGCTGGCAGCCGGGGCCGTGCTGGGACTGCTGGTGTCGATGCTGGGGCAGATCCCTGCTATGACCCACCATGAGCTGGCTGGCATCACCACAAATTACGGGTATTGGGCGGTGTTCTCCGGCATCATTACGGCACACAGCAGCCGTCCCTGGAAGGCGGGGTTTTGCTGCACCGCCTTTTTTGCCGCAATGGTGGTCGTATACTATGCTTTTGCCTGGTACATTACCGGAGTGTTTCCCTGGCAGACGGTACTGTGGTGGCTGATTTTGGCTGCCATCGGTTTCGGCTGGGGATTTGTGGTGTGGTACCATCATCAGTCCGGCTGGCTGGGTTCCTTTGTGGCAGCCCTGCCCTTGACGGTGGCGGCGGCGTCCATCTGGAATATCATCGCCCAGCAGACGGAAGAATACATCAGCCTGGTGGTATTTGGGCTGTTTGTGATTTACTTTTTCATCTTTGCGGCGCAAAATATGGTGCAGAGACTGCGAATGTTGCTGTTTACCGTGGTCCTTACCCTGTTGTGGCAGTTCGGCATTGCAGGCTGGCTGTTTGATTGGCTTGGAACGATCTAAGATCTAAAAAGAACGCCCCCTTCTGTGATAGAAGGGGGCGCAATTTTACTCACAATAATTACAAATAGTATTAAACAGACTAAATATTAAATACCAGCCTGCTTTTATTCCAGCAAAACGCAAACGTTCCGAAGTAGAAAAATACAAAAAGCAATATTCAAAGCATACTGTACAAACTGTAGAAAAACAAAATGTAAATCAGAAGCACGCCGAAAGCGGATCAATCCGGAAACGGCAGGAACCTTTTTTCCATAAACTGCATCATGCTCAAAAATATATTACAAATATTTTGCCAGTTCAGGAATCTTTTGAAGGGATTCCAAACTTTCCGGAAAGTCCAGCACCAGCCGCA
Organism: uncultured Oscillospiraceae bacterium; assembly: GCA_964635385.1. Classification (GTDB taxonomy): domain Bacteria; phylum Bacillota; class Clostridia; order Oscillospirales; family Ruminococcaceae; genus Egerieicola. The sequence continues at coordinate 5,587 of CAZWNI010000052.1, read as the reverse complement.
CTGCGCACCGTTTGCAGAACTGTTCCCGACGCCGGGGGTTGTCCCGCATCTGCTGTTTGAAGCCCCAGGTGTGGGTAAAGTCGGTCTGCCGGTTGCCGAAAAGGTGAGGCAGATTGTCCAGCTCGTGAATGGGGGTACCGGTTTGCTTGGCGCACATGGAAATCATTCGCTGCTCCGCAAACACCATGTAAATCAAAGGGTCGTCCGCTTTGGAGCAATGTTCCATAAAATCAATGGCGGTCTGGGTGTACTGGGCCAGAAAGGCAGGGTCGTGGAAGCAGACAAAGGCGGTGTTGCAGGGGGCGATGTCCCAATCCAGCTCCGGCCAGATGTAATCGTCGTCCGCTTTCAAAAACATTTTTTGAGGATACACTGTGGGGTTGATTTCTTCCCGGTGGATCACCGATAAGGGATAAGCGGAAATCCGCTCCCCCAGAGGATTCCAGACGATAAAGTCGGTGTCCATCATCACCACCGGGGCGGGCTGATAGGTCAGGGCATAGAGTTTGGCCGCCGCCCAAAATACATGGGGGTTTACGTTGGCGGGAATGAGATGGTCCAATACGTTGTCCACTCCGTCGTCCCACAGCCACAACAGTCCTAATTTTTTGTAATATTCATAGCCGGTATTGTCCGTAACCATGCGAATGCTGCCGTTGTGCTTGCGCCATTCCAGGGCGGAAAGCATGGTGGTGAGCAGTTCAAAGTCCTCCACCTGATAGGGGGTGTCGGGGTGCTTGACTTCAAATACTTTAGACCAGTTGGTGTGAAATGCTCTCATGGCCGTTTCTCCCCTCCTTCCCCATTAAATCAGATGCAGGCCGTAGCCGTATACGACAAATTCTTTGCCGCTGGCAGTGAAAAACACGCCGTTATCATAAAATTCCGGTTCCCAGTCCTCCTCCGGCACCGGGGTGTTCACTGGGGCGGGTGGAGCCAGATATTCTTCTTCCGGCCCAGGAAAACCGAAGCGGCCGAAGCTCCCAAAGCTGCCGAAACGGAAAGAGCCAAAAGATCCAAAAGAACCAAAAGATCCGAAGGAGCCGAAAGAAAAACTGCCGCCGAAGCTGCCTGCTGTGCCGCTGCCGAAACCGCTTCCCAGTCCCCGTCCCCAGCCCCAGCCGAAGCCAAATCCGCTGCCGAAGGAATTCCCTCCGCTGCCGCCTAAGGCTAAGGACGTGGAATAAGAACCAAAGCCGCTGGTCAGGCCGCTGGTAGGATAGCTGCCAAAGGAACCGCTGCCGGTGAACAACGGGCGTCCGAAGGTGAAACCGACAAAATTCCAGTCTGCGGGATCTGCGTTGGGGGGAGCATAGTGGGAATAGCTGGATTGTATTTGATCGGGTTCCGGAGGAGGTGGCTCCACGGCAAAATCCGAAGCCTGGTAAGGAACGGGATAGACGCTGCCTCGAATTAAAATAGCGATGTACTTCAGCCAAACCCGGTTTTTCACCTTGACACAGTGGACAAATACCGGATAATTGCGCTCCGGTTCCAAAAAAGAGATTTCTTCTTGCGGCAAAGAAAAAGCCAGAGGTTCGTTAGGCAGCCCTGCTGCCCCGGCTTTCAGGTTGGCGCTCCAAGACACAGAAACGGACACACTGCCTTCCTCTTGGGAAACAAGGGTCAGCGCCGCCGTTCCGGCAAAGCGGTATTTTTCTTTTTGCACCGGAAGTGCAGTGACTGGATTCATTGGATTTTCCTTTCAATGCGTTGATTTTACACCCGGAATCGGTATCCGGCGCCCCAAACCGTTTCAATATATCGGGGGTTGGAGCTGTCCTCTTCGATTTTTTCCCGGATACGGTTGATGTGTACCGTAACGGTAGAAGCATCTCCCAGGCTGTCCATTCCCCAAATGCGGTCAAAGAGAGTGTCTTTGGAAAAGACGATGTTGGGGTTTTCTGCCAGAAAGCGAAGCAGTTCAAATTCCTTGTTGGCCAGCTTCACTTCTTTGTCCTTCACCGTTACCCGCATCTGTTCCGGGTAGATTTTCAGGTTCCCGATGGCGATGACATGGTCAGGGTGCCTGGCGCTGCCGGCGGCGGTGAGCCGTTCGTACCGGGCAATATGAGCCCCCACACGGGCAACCAGTTCGCTGGGAGAAAAGGGTTTGACAATGTAATCGTCTGCCCCCAAACCCAGCCCGCGGATTTTGTCGATGTCTTCTTTTTTTGCTGTGACCATTAAAATAGGGGTTTCCTTTTTGGACCGGATCTCCCGGCAAACCTCGAAGCCATCCTTAAAGGGAAGCATCAGATCCAGCAGAATGAGATCAAAATCTTCTTCCAGGGCCATTTTACTGCCGGTGTCTCCGTCAAAAGCCACCTCTACCTGGTATTTGTTGATTTCCAGGTAGTCCCTTTCCAGATCTGAGATGCTTTTATCATCTTCAATAATTAAAACCCGTTTCATATGTTCGCTTCCTTACGATATGGAATGGCCTTGGGATTGATCCTGATCCCGAATAGGCAGAGTGATGGTAATGGATAAGCCGTGGTTGTTTCCGGCCACAATGGTGCCGCCGTGGGCTTCCACAATTTGTTTGGCAATGGAAAGACCCAAACCACTGCCTTCGCTGGGATTGTTCCGGGAAGGATCAGCCCGGTAAAATCGCTGGAACAGTTTCCCAATGGATTCTTCCGGCACCCCATTGCCATCGTCTGCAAAGCAGAGCACGGCGTTTTTTTCCACGGCAGACAAGGTAATGGTGAGGTTCCCGGTGTCTTTCGGCTTATATTTGATACTGTTGCTGATGATATTGTTAAAGACCCGTTCTATTTCCGCTATGCTCAGCCGCAGATAAGCCGGACCTTCCATATCATCTTGGTAATGAAGGGTCAGGCCCTGTTGGGCGCAGTCATAGATGCGGGAAGCCACATAGCCCTTCATATACTCCCGGATCTCCACCGTTTCAAAGTGGAAGGGATATTTGCCGGTGTCCAGTTTGGAGAAGAGGAACAGGCTGTCCACCAGCCGGTTCAGATCTTCGGTTTTCACCGCCAGGGTATCCAGATACCGTTTTTGCTTTTCCGGGGTGTTGGCCACTCCGTCCCGCAGTCCTTCAATGTACCCCTTAATGGAAGTAATGGGGGTGCGCAGATCGTGGGCCATTCCGGCGATGAGATCCTTTTCTTCCTGTTCATAGGCCAGTTGCAGTTCCACCGATTCCTGCAACCGGCGGCGCATGTCGTCAAAGTCATTGCAAAGGTCTGCCAGCTCGTCCTTGCCGTTGCTGTGAAGGCGGAAGCGGAAATCCCCGTCCTTGATCTTCCGACTGGCCACCTTTAGCTTTTTCAGCGGCTGAAGGATACTTCGGGAAAGAGCATGGGTGATGATCGTGGCAGTTAAGGCCACAATGATGATGCTCAGCACCACAATCACGCTGATTAAGGTAAACTGGTCCGAATCAATGGAGTTCACATCTTCCTCCGAATAATACACCGCATTTTCCAGATAGTTTTGATTGACGGCGATGAGTTCGTAGGTGACGTCTTGCACTACTTCCATATGCTTAATCATGGCTTCCTGCTGTCCGGTGACAATAAAGCTTTCTTCCTGATTCATATAGAAGCGGTATTCGCTGATGAACCCTATGTCCAGTATGTCCAGGTTGGAATAGCAGTAGGCGCCGTCCTTTCGCAGTTGAAAACGGTAGTTTTCTTCGTCTAATGCCTGCGCCACCAGGCGTTCAAATTCTTCCTGTCCGTTTTCCATTTCATTGCACTGGAGTGCATAGTAGTGAATCTGACTGCGCATGGCAGTGGCGCTTTGGTTGTTGCCCAGCAAATTATCTACCGTTTTTCCCAATGCGCTGGAAAAAATCAGGAACACAATCACCGCTACCACTAAAATGGAAGCGATGGGAACAATAAACATTAAAATATTGGATAATGCGATTTTGGTTCGAAGTTTCAAATCATCGCCCTCCAAACTTTCCCGGTGGATACCCTTACAGTATAGCATATTTTGTGCCAAAACAACAGTATTTTCCTGGTGAGACAGAAAAATTTTACAGTCTTTTTTCCCATACAAATTTCGAGAAAAAAGGACAAGGGTTCAGAGATTGTTACAAAATTTTGAACAATACGAAAAACCCCTTTACAACAAGGGGTATTGGAGTTATAGTTGTAATTAAATTGTAACCTTTGTAAAAGATTGACACCGGCAATGACGGAATGTTTGAGAAAAAATAGATTGGAATGGATAATCGCATGAAGCTGATGAAAGAAAAACAAGAGAAATTGACGGTAGTACAGGCAATCCGCCGCTGGAACCTGCGGGTGGTAGCAGTGGTTACCGCTTCCCTGCTGGTGATGTCCGGTATCTGTGTCTGGGCCGTGGTGGAAGCAAAGAATTCCCAATCGTTGGAATCCACCTATGTGGCGGCGCAAACAACGGAGGAAGACGCCTCTTCCCAAACCCAGGAGCAAGATGTTTCGGAGGTTTCCGAAGCGGAGGAAACGGAGGACGACGGGGAGTTTACCTGGACCGAAGAAGAAATTGAGTCGAAAACCCTGTATGTCACCGAAAGCGTCCGGCTGCGCAGTACGCCGAATTTTGATGATGACACCAATACCATTAAGTGCCTAGATGCAGGCACCGCAGTGACGGTAATTGCCACCACCGATTTGGGATACTATAAATGTGACGAGACCATGTGGTTTGGTTACATTTCCATGGATTACCTCACCGAAGAGGCTCCTGACTTCACTTGGACGGAGGTGGCCGGCACCGCAGTAAAGGTGGCCACCGACACCGTAAACAAGCGCAGTGAACCTCGAACCAGCGCCGATGTCGTAGGGCAGGTAGAATGCGGGGAACAGGTCAATGTGGTAGCCAGTGCGGAAAACTTCTACAAACTGGAGGACGGAAGCTGGGTCTATGCCGCCTACTTCACCGATCCGGTGTCTTCGACCACTTCTTCCCAAAGCAGCACTTCTTCCAGCACAACTCAGAGCAGCACCTCCACTTCTTCCACCACCTCTACGGTAAATGACGGCACGGTGCAGGGGATTTTGAATTCCGCTTCCCTCAACCCCCGCTCCACCGGCTATGCCTCCACCGACGCCAAGATTCAGGAAATTTTTGACCAGATCTTTACGGACGGCATGTCCACCTATGATAAAGTAAAGGCCTGCTACGACTACATTATCTACAACACCTCCTACGCACGGGGCGCTTATGTCAGCAGCGCCGAATTCGGGAATCCCAGCGAAGGCAACAACGATGCGTACATCGCCTGGGGCGCACTGAGCTGCCTGACTTTAGGCAAAGGCTCCTGCAACACCTATAGCTGCGCCTTTATCGCCATGATGAAGATGATCGGCTTGGACGCCGCTTATGTGTCCGGTTCCACCCACTCTTCCAGCGGCGGTTATGTGGGCCACAACTGGGTGGAAGTGTACATCGGCGGTGAGACCTATGTGTTTGACCCTCAGGTAGAAGACAACATTTCCGGCGGCGGAACTTATCAGCGTTTCTGCAAAACCTATGCCCAGGTTTCCGGAAAATATATTAAGTGAGTGACACAAAAGCTTTAGGGACCTCCCTAAAGCTTTTCACTTACTATGGCAATCATTCAAAG
>CAZWNI010000051.1:6679-9003 GCA_964635385.1 uncultured Oscillospiraceae bacterium | reverse complement strand
TAAAAAATCGGAGCAGCGACGACTGCTCCGACATGGCTGGGATAGCTGGATTCGAACCAGCGGAATGACGGAGTCAAAGTCCGTTGCCTTACCCCTTGGCGATATCCCAATAAAAAATCTCCCTCCCCTCACGGGGAAGGGAGACCATTGATTTGTGGGGTGGGTAGTGGGGTTCGAACCCACGATCTTCGGGACCACAATCCGACGCTTTAACCAGCTAAGCCATACCCACCATGGAAATTGTCAAAAGAAATTGGTACGCCCAACAGGATTCGAACCTGTGGCCTACTGCTTAGAAGGCAGTTGCTCTATCCAGCTGAGCTATGGGCGCATATTGGAGCGGGTGATGGGAATCGAACCCACACAACCAGCTTGGAAGGCTGGGATTCTAGCCATTGAACTACACCCGCGTCTGCCCTTTCTCTTGACAACAGTGGTATTATACCAAATGATTCTTTCCTTGTCAACACCTTTTTTTCAGAAAAATAAATTTTCTATCTTTGGATCAAACAAAACAAAGGGGTTGCTTTTTACATCAAAGGTCCCCACTCGCCGCCGTCCGGATCCCCGTCAATGACAGTGAGATTGCCCACCTGGCTGGAGGTGCTTCCACTCTGGGAGGAGCTGTCCTCTCCGCTGCTGTCTTCCGTGCTTTCAGAGGTGGACGCAGAGTCGCTGCTGCTTTGGGAAGACGATCCCCCGCTGGAAACAGAGGATTGGGAAGCGGTGCTTTCTTCGCTGTCCTGAGTCTCCTGGGAGGTGCTTTGGGTAGAACTGCTTTGGGAGGAGCTGCCCTGGCTCTGCTGGGCTGTGCCGTCTTGGCTGCTGGTTTCTTCATTCTGGCTGTCGGAAAGGACGGACTCGTCCTCCTGGTCGCTGTTGACGCTGCTCACCAGTTGACTGCTTTGAGAAACATCGCTCTGGGTGTCTTCCGAAGAATTGGATAGTGCAAAAAAGCAAACCAGCACCACCACTGCCGCTACAATGCCGACGATGGCCACAGCCATTATAATCTTCCATTTTCCTAGTTTGGACATATCCAGTACCCCTTCCCGTAAACTGGAATCATTGTATCAAAAACCGTTTCTTTTGTCAAATTCTTTCCTTATTTCCAACCCAGCAGCTTTTGGGCGGTGCCGCTGCAAAGCTGTTCCAGCCAGCCTTCCGGCAAGGGCAGTTCTTTCAGCCGGCGCAGGGTGTCGGCCTGGTTTCCCCAGGGGCTGTCGGTGGCAAAGAGGCAGCGCTGGGGGGTGTGGGCGGTGAGAATGCGCATCATCTGCTGATTGGAAATATAGGGCAGGCTGAAGGACAGGTCGAAGTACAGGGGCAGGTCCACCAGATATTCCTCCACCATGTCCCACTGCTGCCAGCCGCCGGTGTGCGCCAACACGATTTTCGAATAGGGGATTTGCTTGAACGCCTCCCGCATCTTGTCCGGGGGGCAGTGTACCGGCTCCGGCAGGCCGATGTCCCTTCCGGCGTGAATGGAGACAATCAGGCCCAGCTCCGCCGCCGCTTCCAGTACCCGCAGGTTGCGGATATCGTTGATAAACACCCCCTGATAGTCCGGGTGGAGCTTAATGCCTGAAAACCCCTGTTCCTTCAACTGCCGCAGCAGCGCTTTGGGGTTGTCGTTGTCCGGGTGAATGCCGCCGAAGGAGAGCAGCCGGGGGCCGGAGGACTTTTTGGATTCCTGTTGGTTGAGCTGGGCGGCAAACCGGTTGATGGAATCAAACTGCCGGGGCGCCGTTACCACCGGCAGCACCACGCTGACGTCCACCCCCGATTCCTCCATGTGCCGCAAAAGTCCGGCGGCGGCGCCGTCGGTGTGGGGCTGGGTGTGGCTGCGCTGCGCCAGCATGGAGATGGTTTTGGCCGCTAACGAATCGGGGAAAATATGGGTGTGGAAATCAATGATCATGGGAAACACTCCTTTTTCAAAAAAACAAGCCGGTGCCTGTTTCGCACCGGCTTGTGAAGCTGCAGGTTATCCAAAGATGGCGATCAGCACACCGGCTGCCACCGCTGAGCCGATAACGCCGGCCACGTTGGGGCCCATGGCGTGCATCAGCAGGAAGTTGGTGGGATTGGTTTCCGCCCCCACCTTTTGCGACACACGGGCGGCCATGGGAACGGCGGACACACCGGCGGAACCAATCAGCGGGTTGACCTTGCCGCCGCTGAACAGGTACATCAGCTTGCCGAACAGCACGCCGCCGGCAGTGCCGATGGAGAAGGCGCACAGGCCCAGGACCAGGATACCCAGGGTCTGGAAGTTGAGGAAGTTTTCCGCCGTGGCGGTAGCGCCCACGGTGATCCCCAGG
>CAZWNI010000051.1:4767-6669 GCA_964635385.1 uncultured Oscillospiraceae bacterium | reverse complement strand
CGCCGGATTCCCGCATCAGGTTGCCCAGCATCAGCATACCGATCAGCGGGGTAGCGCTGGGAACCATCAGGCAGACCAGAAGGGTTACCACAACCGGGAAGAAGATCCGTTCCACCTTGGAAACGGGACGGAGCTGCTTCATCACAACGGACCGTTCCTTTTTGGTGGTGAGCAGACGCATAATGGGAGGCTGGATCACCGGCACCAGAGCCATATAGGAGTATGCCGCTACGGCGATGGGCCCTAACAGGTCGGGGGCCAGCTTGCCGGTGGTGTAGATGGCGGTGGGGCCGTCTGCGCCGCCGATGATGCCGATGGAAGCGGCTTCCTGGTAATCAAAGCCCAGGCACACCGCACCGATGAAGGTGACGAAGATGCCCAACTGGGCGGCAGCGCCCAGCAGGAAGGATTTGGGGTTGGCGATCAGGGGACCGAAGTCGGTCATGGTGCCGATGCCAAGGAAGATCAACGGCGGATAGATGCCCAGCTTGACGCCCTGATAGAGGTAGTAGAGCAGGCCGCCGCTGACCGAGGCGTTTTTGTCCTGGTAGAAGCCGTCGGCGAGCAGGTTCCCGGAGGAGTCCTGGAATTGGATCATGGCGTACTGGGCGGATTCTTCAATCTCCGACGTCAATGGCTTAATCACCATGGTGGGCGCGTCCATAACGCCGCCCAAGGGCAGGTTTACCAGCAGCATGCCGAAGGCGATGGGCAGCAAAAGCAGCGGCTCATACTGCTTGGCAATGGCCAGATAAAGCAGTACGCAGGCAATGGCGATCATGGCCAGGTTCAGCAGCCCGTCGGTGGTGAAGAGCTGGGAAAAACCAGACTCGGCTGCCAATTCGGTTATAGACGTAAGAAATGTATCAATCATGAATCAAAAAACCTCACTTTCCGGCAAAATCAGCGGTCAAAAGGGGAAAGCTGCGCCGCCAGTCCCGCATTGCCCCAGGCAGAACGGCCGGCGCCGGCCCGCTGTACCCGCTGAATGGTGTAGGCTGCGCCGGGGGCGCTCTCTTCCATCACCACAGCCACTGCGGCGGAAATGGCCGCCACCACTTCGGGGGAGATGCCTTCCTCGATCTGAATGGTGGCTCCGGTCTGCTCCGCCTTGGCCTGGTCAGCCATGGCCTGGTCAGCCATGGCCTGCTGGGCCTGAAGGCGGGCGTCCTGCTTTTGCTGTTCCTGTTCTTTGGTTTTCTTTTTTTCGATGGAGATAAAAATTTTTCCCATCAGCCAAACTAAAAAGATCAGGATAACCAGCGCCGAAAACACAACCACCAGGCCGGTAAGCACCACAGAGAGGGTGTTGCTCCAGGTAATCTCTTGCATTCGTTCTGTTCGCTCCTTCTTGTTGGATTTTTGCCGTCCTTCCCGGCGGAAGGCAGCCGTTACAACCATTATACAGGTTTTTCACTGAAAATTCAATCCTTTTCAGTGAATTTATCAAAATGCTTTCCATCTTTTACAGTTGTATGGAAAGTTTTTTGGCTTTTATTTTTGAAAACCACAGCAGAGAATCCAGCGGAAAGGGCGGAAAACAGCCTCTCCTCTGGGATTTTGGAGTTTCCTTTTCTCTGTGGGGCGGCGTGGGGCGCCGGTTTTCCCCAATCGAAAAAACCGGCAGCGAAACAAACATCGGCTGCCGGTTTCCTCTTTGGATTTGTTTTCACGCCCTGCGGCCGTCCTGTCCCTCCGGCGAGACGCCTTCCGGCTGGCGCAGGGGGTAAAGCCCCAGGCTCTTGACCCGATGGACGTTGTTGATTAAGGTCAGGGTCATGGCAATCTTTTCTGCGTCCTCCGCTTTGGAGGACAGCTCCAGATAAAAATTGTAGGTTCCCATTTTCATTTTAGTGGGGCGGGACATAATGGAAACCAGGTTGATCCGGCTGATGGTGAAGG
>CAZWNI010000051.1:0-4757 GCA_964635385.1 uncultured Oscillospiraceae bacterium | reverse complement strand
CACCCCCGGATGATCCACGCTGGGCATCACATAGAGGGGCATCTTCACTGTCTGCCCCGGTTCCAGCCTGGCCGGTTCCCCTTTGGGCTTCACCGCCAAAAACCGGGTGGCGTTGGCCTTGGCGTCGGTGACGTTTTCCTGCACATAAGGGCAGCGGCACTGCTCCAGCAGATGGGCCGGGATAATGGCCCCTTCTCCGGGAATCCCCCGCTGGGCCAGCTCAAAGGACTGGGTGTTGCTGTGGGTGTTGGCCACTTCCGCCCCGACCAGTTGGTGCAGAGCATGGCGGCACTGCCCCTGGGCCTTAAACTGCACATAGACGGTGCGGATCTCCTCCGGGCGGCTGACGTTGGCCACCAGGGCAAACTGCACCGGCACCCGGATCTCCCCCAAGGCGGTGAAATCCTTTTCCAGCAGCAGATCCAGGGTGCCCTGAACATACCCGTCCAGGGTGTTTTCCAAAGGCAGCAGCCCGCAGCAGCACTCCCTTCCCACTGCGTCGGCAGTTTCGTCGATGGTGGGGTAGAAGGCCAGATCGAAATCCAGCTTCTCCCGCTTCAGATAAGCCCTTGCCGCACTTTCGCTGAAGGTCCCCGCCGGACCCAGCACCGCCATTTTTCCCTTCATGACCTGATATCCTTCCCGCATTTTTGCTTTTAAGATAGCATACCGGAAGGAAAAAAGCAAGGCAGGGTCAGCTTCGGGTCTGGATATAGCTGATGGGGTCCACCCATTCGTCTCCGGAGCGCAGTCCCAGGTGCAGGTGGCTTTCCTGGCTGATTTCCATCTGGGCGGTGTTGCCCACATACCCGATGGTCTGGCCCAGGGCCACGGTGTCATTCAAACCCACTTCCACATTGGCGCTGATTCCCATATAATAGGATACCGCCCCGTCGCTGTGGGAGATGGCCACGCAGACCCCCCATAAGGGGTCTTCTTCCAGCTCCACCACGGTGCCGTCGGCAATGGCCTTGACCGGGGTGCCTTCTGCGGCGGCCAGGTCGGCGCCGTCATGGGTGCGCCATTCCTTTAGGGTGATGTTTTTCACCAGTTCTCCCCCGGAAAAGGGGTTGACCACCTCTCCCTCCAGAGGCATGGCGTACACCAGGGACTGGACTTCCGTTACCGGCGTTTCTTCTGCATCTTCATCATCTTCTTCTGCCTCTTCGGTTTGTTCAATGGGGATTTCTTCCGCCTGGATCTGGGTCTGCTGAGTCTGGGGCTGTTCGGTTTCCGTGGTTTCCTCCTGGATTTCGGTCTGCGGCTGGTCCAGCAGCAGGGAAGTGCCGTACACTCCGAACAGCACCGCCGCCCCTACCGACAGGATCGCCGCACCCAGGGCTGCGGAAAACCCGATCCGGCTTTTTGTGGAATGTTTCATAGGTCGTCCCTCCTGACGAGCATTGCAATAAGAATGTAGGGATAGTGTTTGCCCGTTGGGGAAACGATATTCATCACCGGCAAAATCCACCGGTGGAAAATGAAATCGACAAAATTTTTCAAAAACCAATCGAAATATCTTTGTTTTTTGAAAAATACACAAAAGTATAGGCTATCCAGCCTTGACTAGCATGGGATAAGATGAGTATAATAAGAGTTACAGTCCGTTTTGGAAAGCGGATCAACGTGAATTGGAGGCAAGAGCATCTATGAGCAGAGTATATAATTTCAGCGCAGGTCCCTCCATGCTGCCCCAGGCAGTTCTGGAAAAAGCTGCCAGCGAAATGCTGGACTATCAGGGAAGCGGACAGTCCGTGATGGAAATGTCCCACCGGTCCAAGACCTACCAGGCCATCATCGACGAGGCGGAAGCCCTGTTGCGGGAAGTACTGAACATTCCTGACAACTATAAAGTCCTGTTTTTGCAGGGCGGCGGCTCCACGCAGTTTTCCATGGTCCCCCTGAACCTGAAGAAGAAGGGCAAGGCGGATTATGTCATCACCGGCCAGTGGGCCAAGAAAGCGGCGGCGGAAGCCAAAAAGTTTTTGGACGTCAATGTGGTTGCCTCCAGTGCCGACACCACCTTCACCTACATTCCCAAGCTGGACCCCGCTGCCTTTTCCAAAGATGCGGACTACTTTTACATCTGTCTGAACAACACCATTTACGGCACCCACTACAGCGCCCAGCAGCTTCCGGATACCGGGGACATTCCCCTGGTCACCGACGCTTCTTCCTGCATTCTCAGTGAGCCTATCGACGTGTCGAAATTCGGTGTGATTTTTGCCGGCGCTCAGAAGAATATGGGTCCTGCCGGCGTCACCGTGGTGATCATACGGGAGGATCTGATCCAGGAAGTGCCGGACAGCGTCCCCACCATGCTGTCCTACAAGGTCCATGCCGACAACGGCAGTATGTACAACACCCCGCCCTGCTATTCCATCTATATGGTGAAGCTGGTGCTGGAATGGCTGAAAAACGACATCGGCGGCCTGGAAAAGATGTACGAGATCAACAAGGCCAAAGCGGCAAAGCTGTATGACTTTCTGGACAACAGCAAGCTGTTTCAGGGCACCGTGGAAAAGGACAGCCGCAGCCTGATGAACGTGCCTTTCGTCACCGGCGACAAAGATCTGGACACAAAATTTGTGGCGGAAGCCGCCAAGGCCGGTTTGGTAAACCTGAAGGGCCACCGCACCGTAGGCGGTATGCGGGCTTCCATTTATAACGCCATGCCGATGGAAGGGGTAGACGCCCTGATCGGCTTTATGAAGAAGTTTGAGGCCGAAAACGGCTGAGCAACCTGAATAGGAGAGAGGGGTTATATCATGTACGACATTCTTTTGATGAACAAGATTTCTCAGGCCGGCCTGTCCCAGCTGGAGCCGGCTCAGTATCACTGCGCCGAGGACATTGCGGCTCCCGACGCCATTATGGTCCGCAGCGCTTCTCTCCACGAGATGCAGTTTAACCCTAAGACCAAGGCCATTGCCCGTGCCGGGGCGGGGGTAAACAATATCCCCTGCGAGGAATGTGTGAAAAAGGGCATTGTGGTGTTCAACACCCCCGGCGCCAACGCCAACGCCGTCAAGGAATTGGTGCTCCTAGGCCTGCTCATTGGCTCCCGGAAGGTGGCCGACGCCTTGACCTGGGCCCAGGGCCTGAAAGGCAGCGGCGACCAGGTAGGCAAACTGGTGGAAAAGGGAAAAGGCCAGTTTGCCGGCCCCGAAATCCAGGGCAAGACCCTGGGCGTAGTGGGGTTGGGCGCCATCGGCGTGCTGGTGGCCAACGCTGCGGTGGCCCTGGGCATGAAGGTGCTGGGCTACGACCCCTATTTGGGGGTGAAAAACGCCTGGAGCCTGTCCCCCTCCGTTACCCATGCAGGCAGCCTGGACGCACTGTTCGCACAGAGCGACTATATCACCCTGCATATCCCCTTTACCCCCGAAACCAAGGATACCGTCAATGCGGAAAGCATGGCAAAGATGAAGGACGGGGCCAGGGTGCTGAACTTTGCCCGTGGTGCGTTGGTGAACAGCCAGGATATGGTGGCGGCTTTGGAAAGCGGCAAAATCGCCGCCTATGTCACCGACTTCCCAGATGACGCCCTGCTGGGCGTTCCCGGCGTGGTGGCCATTCCCCATCTGGGCGCTTCCACTCCCGAAAGCGAAGACAACTGTGCCACCATGGCGGCGCAGCAGCTCAAGGAGTATCTGGAAAACGGAAACATTACCAATTCCGTAAATCTGCCCAACGTGTCCAGCCCCAGAACCGGGGATCTGCGGCTCTGCGTGATCCATGAAAACGCCAAGGGCCTGATCGCCCAGATTACCACCATCTTGGGGGACAGCGATCTGAACATCGAAAACATGGTCAATGCCTCCAAGAAGGAATACGCCTACTCCATCTTTGACATTACCGGCACGCCTACCGGCGACGCTCTGGATCAGATTGCGGCGGTTCCCGGCGTAATCAAGGTGAGAACCATTTAATTTTCCAGGAAATGTTATTTCCCCCGAAGCGGTGAGCAAACTGCTTCGGGGTGTTTTTTGGACAAAACAGCAAAACCGCCGGTAAATGGCGGTTTTCCTGCAAAAACAAGAGAGGAGAAAACATATATTTTAATATGGAAGTGAGCGTTTTCGTCTGCCGGCGGAAAGCGGCTGGACGCCGCTTCCCTCTGCCCGACAGTAAAATCTATTGTATGGGGAATCCATTTGCTCCCCAGTTTCTTTCACTGTCCTAAGTATACCCCGGAAATTTGAAATGGATTTGGCGGCAGTGTGGAGGAATTTTGAAATCCAAGCTAAAGAATTGTGTACGCTGCATTGCCTGCAAAAATGCCGCAGCGTTTTGGAAAAGAACGCTGCGGCCAGCCTTACTGTGCCTGATTGCCATATTGCTGTTTGATTTGATTGATTTTCTCCTGCTGAACCTGCTCGGCAGGGTACCAGCCCTTGGCGGCCATTTTGTCGTAAATGGCGTTTTGCATTCCCAGGGATTCGGTCAAGGCCTGTCCAAAAGCCTGGTGGACGCTGAAGGTGGAAGATTCCAGAGTGCCGTGGAAAAACAGGCCGCAGGCTCCTTTTTCCAGTTGCAGCAGATTTTCCATTAAATTGCGTTCGTTCATTGCAGCCCCTCCTTACAGCAGACTATAAAACTTCTCAAAGAGCTGTTGGTGTTTCTTTGCCATTTCCTGTACGCAGGCTTTCAGCTCCCCGTCCTGTAACTGGGCCGCCGTTTCCCGGCACTGAGTCTGAAAGTATTGTTCATGGCCCAAGGCATCTTGGAGATAACAAAGTTCTTTTGTGGTCATA
>CAZWNI010000050.1:0-9139 GCA_964635385.1 uncultured Oscillospiraceae bacterium | reverse complement strand
CGGGCGCCTTTGAAAGCCCGTTCCAGAAGGCGATGACAATGACAGCTTTCATGGACACCTCCTTGTAATCAGCTCCTTTGCAAGGCTTGCAGAAACGATTCCGTTTTCGTGTCGTTTTCCGTTTCTCACCTTTAGCCAAACAAATCTAGCTTGTTTTGCGCTGGCAATTATTTCGCTCTGCAAACCTTACAAAGGAACTGATGATTTTTAGATAAAATTATTATAATATGGTGTCTTTTCGATGTCATTATAACACTAAACTGATGTCTTTTCAAGATTTCGGATACAATAAAATGAAAGAATCAGTTTGTGGAGTGAGCAACATGGCGGATAAAGTAGGATATACCCTGCGGATAGATCGTAACTTATTTGACAAATTCCGATACATTGCCGATGCAAACGGCCGTTCCGCAAACCGGGAGCTGGAACAGCTTATCCGCAGGCTGGTATCGGACTATGAGATTCAAAACGGGGTCATTACCAACGAAGATTTGACCCGCTTTTTCAATCCCCAGCAGAATTGAAAAAGAAATCCGGCCGTCTTGCTGCGGACAGCTTGACAAAGCCGGAAGAAATGGATAAATAAAAGCAGTAGGACGAAACCGGATAGGTCCGTTGCATAACCTGTCCGCAACAGTCCGTCTACCGTTAAGTTGTAAGGGTAACCGCTTCCATTCACCACCCTCCCTTCGTGCCGAAAAGAGGGTATCTGAAAGCCGATCCCGACCCCTGCAAAAGCGAGTAGGCAAACGCCATAAATTTACTATGACATAAGGTGACAGATGCTGTCAAATCCCTTTGAATGTCCCCCTGCCGGAAAATTTCCGGCAGGGGGTTTTGTCTTTGCCTGTTTTATGGTACAATATCCTCAGCAAGGTAGGAGGAATTTTTTATGCCCCTTTTGATTACCGACATTAAACTTCCCCTCACCGCCCCGGAAGAACAGGCGGTGGAGCGGGCTCTTTCCCTTTGCCGCCTGAACCGGGAACAGGTAAAGTTTGTCCGAATCTATAAACGTTCCCTGGACGCCCGCAAGCAAAAGGAAATGCGCTTTATTTATTCGGTGCAGCTTTCCCTTTCGGAAGGGGAGGAAGCGTTGACCCGACAGCTCCATTCTCCTCAGGTGCGGTATCAGGAGCCGTTCCCGGAGATGGACCCGCCTAAGCTGAACCCCCTTTCCTATCCGCCCATTGTGGTGGGATTCGGCCCGGCGGGAATGTTCTGCGCCTATCAGATGGCACGGGCAGGACTGCGGCCGCTGGTGCTGGAACGGGGCTGTGAAATCAACGTCCGGTCAGCGGCGGTGGAGGAATACTGGCGCACCGGCAAATTGAATCCTTCCGCCAACGTCCAGTTTGGGGAAGGGGGCGCAGGAACCTTTTCTGATGGCAAACTCACCACTCGGATTCACGATCCACGGTGCCATTGGGTGTTGGAACAGTTGGCGGCGTTGGGGGCTCCCCCGGAAATTCTCATGAAGGCCAAGCCCCACATCGGAACCGATCAGCTTCGATTGGTGGTGCAGAACCTCCGCCGGGAGATCATCAGGCTGGGGGGAGAAGTGCGGTTCCAGACTCAGGTCCAGCGGCTGGTACTGGAGGGAAACCGGGTTCGGGGCGTGGTGGTCGGCGATGGGGAAGAGATCCTTTCGGATTATGTGGTGCTGGCTTTGGGGCACAGCGCCAGAGATACCCTGGAGGCCTTGCTGGGCCAGGGGGTTGAGATGATCCCCAAGCCCTTTTCGGTGGGGGTGCGGATCGAACATCTTCAGTCCCGGATCAATCAGGGGCTGTATGGAAACTCGGCCGGCCACCCGGCCCTGCCTCCGGGAGAATATCAGCTTAGCTGGCGGCAGGGGAATCGGGGGGTGTATACCTTCTGTATGTGTCCCGGGGGTTATGTGGTGCCCAGTGCCAGCCAGCCCGGCACGGTGGTGACCAACGGCATGAGCTACCACGCCCGGAACGGGGAAAACGCCAACGCCGGTTTGGTGGTGGGGGTGTCCCCGGAGGATTACGGCTCCCACCCCCTGGACGGCATGCGGTTCCAGCAAAAGCTGGAGCAGGCCGCCTTTGTGATGGGGGGAGAAACCGGCGCCGCCCCAGGTGTGACGGTAGGGCGGTTTTTACAGCATAAAACCGGATTGGATCTGCACGATGTGCGGCCGACCTATGCGTTAGGCGTTGTTCCAGGCGATTTAGACGCCCTGTTCCCTCCGGTTGTTGCGGCTATGCTCCGGGAAGGGATTCTCCGTATGGGCAAAAAACTGCCCGGCTTTGATGCGCCGGACAGTGTGCTTACCGCCCCGGAAACCCGTACCTCCTCGCCGGTCCGAATCCCACGGGGGGAGACGGGAATGGCCAGAGGGCTTTACGGCCTGTTTCCCTGCGGGGAAGGGGCCGGGTATGCCGGGGGAATCATGAGCGCCGCTGTGGACGGGGTCCGTGCGGCACAGTGGGTAATGGAGGAAATCCAAAATCTTAAGAAGTAATTTCTACCTCATCGCCCTGGCCCGTACCGCTGGGCAATTTCCCGGATGCTGTCCCCGAACCAGTAACGCCGCAGAAAGATACGGCGCTTTTCTTTGAACAGCCCTTCCAAAATAGAGCGATGATGGCTTCATCTTCCACGGAAATCCCTTCTTTTTTCGTCCTTTCAACCTACCAGTGGGAAAAGGGTATCGATGGGTTACAAAATTATTGCACAAAATTTATCCTGTATCTTTGTGCAAAATTCCCTTTGCTTTGGGAGGATGGCAGTAGTATGATAAATAACACAACGTGCCGCAGAATGCCGTAAGTCCGGTTGTTCTGGGGTGCGTTTTCTTTTTTGAGGAGGAGTTATTATGCCGAAAACCAAACCGCAAAAAGTGTTCTTTTCCATTGTGATGGCTGTGTTGATGGTGTATCCCATGGAACTGTACAATTTGGCTTTGCAGGAGGGAGGAGTTTCCAACGGGATGCTTTGGAAGCCGTTTTTGGATCTTCCCTTGATGGGAGCGTTGGTCATCCTGCTGGAAAGCCTGATCGCCGGCCCCATTGCCCGCCGGGTGATGCGCAAGCACTTCGATCCCGCCAAAGACAAGCCCATCTTCTGCACCCTGGCGGTGCAGTGGATGACGGTGACCTTAATGTGCCCCATGATGAGCTTGGCTGCTACCCTGATCTTCAAGCAGCCCGGTTGGGAAACCCCCGCTGTGTTTTTGCAGACCTTCGCCTGTAATTTTCCGGCAGCTCTGCTTTGGCAGTTGTTTTTTGCCGGACCCATCTGCCGCTGGCTGTTGAAATTGGTGTTCCGCACTGATGGAACCCGCAATTCAGTCGGTTCTGGGGAGGGAAAAGCAGTCGAATCCCGGTGAAAAAGGGAAGCACCGCCCGTTTGGCAGCGGGCGGTGTCTTTTGTCTTAGTTGGGATTTTTTTGAATTCCCTTCTGTTCCAAGTAACTCCAAAACCGGTCCGAATCGGCGTTGATCACCAGTTCTTCGGGAAAACCGATTTCCTCCAGCATTTCCAGGGCGGCGGGGAATCGGCCGACGGACAGGGCGAAGTGGGCGTCGCTGTCCACCACCACCGGCACCCGGTGTTTTTTGCAGAGGGTGGCAATTTCGGTGCAGTTTTTCCGGCTGTAGGAGCTTTTTAAGGTGGATTCGTTGATCTCCACCAGCTTGCCCCGCTCTCCGAATAAGGGAATCAGTTTTTCATAGTCGTAGCGAAAATTCCCCCGGCCGCTGTGGCCGATGACGTCGATGTAAGGGTTTTCGCAGACCCCCAGATAGGCGCTGGTGTTGTCTTCCCAGGTGGCGTCCTTTTTGTAGCAGGGAGCATGGATGGAGGCAATCCGCCATTCCAGCCGGCAAAGAACTTCCGGCGCCAGATCGACTTTGCCGGTTTCATCCAAAATGTTGCATTCCACTCCTTTTAGAATCCGCACCCCTTCCACCACCGGGGGAAGGGCGGAGAGGTTCACAAAATGCCAGATGTGGGGAGAGTCCGGCTGGGCAGGGGCGTGGTCGGTCATCCCCAGGCATTCCAGACCCGTTTGGGCCGCCTGCCGAACGTTTTCCAGCAGGGTGGAATAGGCGTGAGTGCTGGCGATGGTGTGGGTGTGAGTGTCTGCCATCAGCTTCAAAATCAAACTCCTCCTTGTGGTAGGGTGACGCTCAATAGGCTTCCCAGGAAGTGGTGGATTCTTCCACCGGCATACCCAGGTTGTGCATCAATTCCTGGGCGGCGTTGTAGCCCATCTTTTTCTGACGGTTGTTCATGGCGGCTACTTCCAGTATAATGGCCAGATTCCGGCCGGGTTTGATGGGAATGGTGTGGCAGGGGATCTTCAGCCCCAGAATGGTGGCGAATTCTTCCTCCAATCCCATTCGGTCGTATGCCTTTTCTGAATCCCAGACTTCCATTTTTACCACCATGTCGATTTTTTCGCTGACTTTCACCGAACCCATACCGAACAGCCGTCGGGCATTGATAATGCCGATGCCCCGCAGTTCCAAAAAGTGGCGGATGTTTTCCGGGGAAGAGCCTACCAGGGTTTTGTTGGAGACACGGCGGATTTCCACCGCATCGTCCGCCACCAGCCGGTGGCCGCGCTTCACCAGTTCAATGGCGGTTTCGCTTTTGCCTACGCCGCTTTCTCCCAGCAGCAAAACCCCTTCGCCGTAGATTTCGATGAGTACCCCGTGGCGGGTGATCCGGGGGGCCAATTCGGTGTTTAAGGTGCTGATAATGGCGCCGGTAAAGCTGGAAGTGCTTTCGTTGGTGCGAAGCACTGTCACCCCGTTTTGTTTAGCGGCTTCCAGAATTTCCGGAAACACGTCCAGTCCCCGGGTGAGGATCAGGCAGGGGAATTTCTGCTCAAATAGCTCAGAAATCCGCTGGCGGCGGGACTTTTCGCTGAGATCCTCTAAGTAGGCGTATTCCATCCGCCCCACCACCTGGATCCGCTTGGGGTCGAAGTATTCGTAAAAGCCGGTGAGGTTCAGGCCCGGCCGGGAAATATCAGCGCTTTGGATCATCACGTCTGGTTGATCCGGGGGAATGTAGATTTTTTCCAGGGAAAATTCTTTGATCAGCCGAGACAGCGGCACGGTAAAACTGCTGTTCATACTAACATCCTTTCTCAACGGAGTTTCACGCAGGTTTTTTTCTATTATACACAGTTTTGGAATTACATTCAATTCTTTTTTAGAACATCTTCTTGTTTTTCGTTTATAATACGGCATAATGGTTACCAAAGGCAATCATTGTGGTTTCCTTGCGGGAAGTGGAAAGAACGGACAAAACCTGCTCCATGACGCCGCCGCAGTGATTACCGGTATCCACAACACAGCCACCCCATCTTTGGTGATTTTGTGTTTCCTCCCTTGTCCATGGCAAGGGGGTTTTCTCTGGAAATCCTGAGAAATGGTATGATTTGCTAGAAAAATCCAAAAAACAACGGAAGTCATTTTACACATTGCCACTTTAAGAAAAGTGTGTTATACTGAATACTAATTAAGAGAAAACAGGGGAGACCCAAAGAAAGGCGTCATACTATGCGGATAGCAATGTTTACCGAGTCTTATCTGCCCTACATCAACGGGGTAGTGACCCATGTGAAGTCTCTGAAAGACGGATTGGAACGCGCGGGACATCAGGTGCTGATCGTCACTGTGGACATCAAGGCCCGCCGCCATCATTTAGACGGGGACGTGCTGTACTGCCCCGGCAAGGAGCTGAAACGGCTGTATGACTACGGGTTAGCCAATCCCTTCAGCCGTACCCGGTTTCAGATCATTCAGCAGTTCAATCCGGACATTATCCATATCCACACTGAGTTTGGAGTGGGACTCAGCGCCGTGCGGATTGCCCGGAAATTGCAGATCCCTTATGTTTACACCCTGCACACCATGTATGAGGACTATCTGTACTATGTGGCCCCCAAGCCCTTTATCCCCATGGTGCGGATCATGTCCCGGCGGTACTTCAAATATTTTGCTCAGCACAGCCAGGCAGTGACCGGCCCTTCCGCCAAGGTTCAGGAATATTTGGATGAGTGCCGTGCCGACCGGAAGGTGAACGTGGTGCCCAATCCGGTGGAGCTGGACAAATTCAGCCCGGACAAAGTGAACTGGGATCATGTGGCCCAGTTAAAACAACAGTACGGCTTGGAAGAAGGGGAACTGGTCGCCGGGTTCTGCGGCCGGCTGGGCCGGGAAAAAAGCGTAGATGTGCTGCTGGACTACTTTGCCCAGGAAGTAAAGCGGGAGGACGGCATCAAGCTGATGATCATTGGCGACGGCCCTTCCCGTCCGGAACTGGAGGAGTTGTCTCAAAAGCTGGGGATTTCCGATTTGGTTACCTTTGTGGGGGCGGTGGATCATAACGAGATTTTGGACTACTACGCCTGTCTGGATGTGTACGTCACCGCCAGCCTCAGCGACACCAACTCGATCTCGATGCTGGAAGGTATGGCCACCGGCCTGCCGGTGCTCCACATCAACGACCCCCTGAACGCCGGACAGGTGCAGTCTGGGGTCAACGGCTTTATCTACAAGGACGCCGGGGAACTGTACCAGCTTCTGCTGGAGCAGAAACGGCGCACCCCGGAAGAGCGGAAGATCCTCAGCGCCTCGGTGCGGCAGTCGGTGCAATCCTCCGGCCAGGAAGCCTTGGCCAATTACCTGCTGGCCATCTATCAGCAGGTGGAAGGAGAGGGCTCTTCCCGCAACCGCTCCCGCCTTCAGGTTGTGGAAACCCAGGGCAAGGAGCTGGAACAGCGCTTATTCCATATGGAGCGTGCCCTGCGCCGGAAAGCTTCCCGCCGGGTCGCCCTCAGGCGCCGGAATAAACGAAAAAAGTAACGGTTTGTTTGGAAAAGAACGGTTGTCTTTATCGTACTAAAAAATAGATGATTTGAACATTTCTTCCGGTGTTTTTTGATTAAGATGGAGAAAATTGAAATTTCATCTAAAAAGCCATTGAATTTCAGAATAAAAATGCTATAATATTCATAAAACGGTATGTTGTCTCTCAAACCGGCTTGAGGGAGAATGGGCCGCAGCAGGCGGATTCCGCCGACAGGGAAAGGAGAAGCGGGAAAAGCCATGGTAGGAAAGCCAAAACATGAGGCCCTCAGCGACTGGATTCGGGATCGCATCTTAGCCGGCACCTTCCCCATTGGCAGCCGGCTGCCCAGTGAGCATGAGCTGGCTCAGCAGTTTCGGCTCAGCCGGCAGACGGTGCGCCAGGCCCTCAGCACTTTAGTAGCAGAAAACCTGTTGGAGCGGCGTCAGGGCAGCGGCACTTATGTCAGCCGGGCTGCTTTGGATCAGCGTCCGGTCACCATGAACATTGGGGTTGTTACCACCTACCTGGACAGTTACATCTTCCCCGGGGTGATCCGGGGCATTGACCGGGTGCTTTCCCTGAATGGCTACCATATGCAGCTTGGAATCACCTACAATAAGACCCGCAATGAGAACCAGGTGCTGTCGTCTCTGCTGGAAAGCGGGGTGGACGGATTGATTGTGGAGCCCACCAAAAGCGCCCTGCCCAACCCCAACCAAAAGCTGTACCGGGAGATTGCCGCCAACCGAATCCCACTGCTGTTCCTCAACGGCTATTACGCCGGCATGGATTTCCCCTATGTTGCCATGAACGACTATGAGTCCGGGAAGATGGCTGCCCGTTTTTTGCTGCGCCGGGGCCACCGCAAGATCTTTGGCATCTTCAAGTCCGATGACGTGCAGGGGCATTTCCGCTATTCCGGTTATGTGAACCAGATGCGGGATGCGGACACTGCTTTTGAAGATTCCTGGGTGATGTGGTACGTTACCGAGGATTTGGACACCCTGTTTGCTCCCAAGGACGACGAACGGCTGTTGAGCCGGATCGGCGACAGCACCGGAGTGGTGTGCTACAACGATGAAATTGCCCACAAATTATTGAAGGTGTACGGCCGTCACGGCATTCAGGTGCCGGAACAGGTCAGCATCGTCAGCTTTGACAATTCCGATTTGGCCGCGGTGGAGCGTCCCGGCCTGACTTCTATTGATTACCCCGCCGGGGAAATCGGGGCGGAAGCCGCCCGCCGCTTACTGGCGCTGATCCGGCATGAGAACCGGGGAAGCTATGCCTTTCCTCCCCGGATGGTGGAACGGGGTTCAGTACGCAACCTGAATCGGAGCAGGTAAGCGGTTTCATAACTTTTTCTTGCTTTTGCAGGAAAATTTTAGTATACTTTTGGCAAGAGGTTGTTCGTACAACTTTTTGAGCGGTATTGCCGACCGCAATACGGAATATGGTTAAATTTAAGGAGGATTGACCAATGGCAAAGTATTCTATTGGCGTGGACTATGGTTCCCTGTCCGGACGTGCAGTTCTGGTAAATGTGGAGACTGGCGAGGAGATTTGTTCCAGTGTGCTGGAATATCCCCACGCCGTGATGAGCGAAACCCTCCCCGACGGGACTCCGTTGGGCGTAGACTGGGCTTTGCAGCATCCTCAGGATTACCTGGATGTGCTCAGCCACACCATCCCTGACGTACTGAAACAGTCCGGCGTAAGCCCGGATGACATTGTGGGTGTAGGCATCGACTTCACCGCCTGCACTTCACTGCCTGTTACCAAGGAAGGCACCCCCCTGTGCTTTTTGGATGAATTCAAGTCCAACCCCCACGCTTATGTGAAGATGTGGAAGCACCACGCCGCCCAGAAGTACGCCAATATGCTCAATGCCAAGGCGGAGGAGATGGGCGAGACCTTCCTGGCCCGTTACGGCGGCAAGATCTCCTCGGAATGGTATGTGCCGAAAATCTGGCAGATCTGTGAAGAAGCCCCCGAAGTATACGACACCATGGCTTACTTTGTGGAAGCCGCTGACTGGATCCCCTGGATGCTCACCGGCAACTACACCCGCAATTCCTGCACCGCCGGCTACAAAGCCATGTGGAGCAAGAAAGAAGGCTATCCCTCCAAGGAATTTTTCAAAGCGCTGAATCCCAAGCTGGAAAACATGGTGGACGAAAAGATCGGCTGCCCGGTCACTCCTCTGGGTTCCAAAGCCGGCGAGATCAATGAAAAGGCCGCCGCTATGACCGGCCTGAAGGTGGGTACCGCCGTTGCCGTAGGCAATGTGGACGCTCACGTT